>NZ_JBGCCT010000016.1 GCF_041260665.1 Catenulispora sp. GP43
GGCGGGGGCGGCCCGGGGGCCGGGGGCGCCGGCGGGCGGGGGCGGGCCGCGGCGGGGGGGGGGGGGCGGGGGCGGGGCCCCCCCCGCGCCGGGGCCGCGCCCCCCCCCCCCCCCCCCCCCCCCCGACTCGCTGGTGGAGTCTGCGAAGATTTCGGGATGTCGCACGTCGAGTTGTCCGCCGTCCCCATCGCGGCGCTGATCGCGCTGGCGGCCGTCGGATGCGCGGCGGTGGTCGGCGTAGTCCTGTATGTCATGCCGAAGTGGCAGCGCGCGCAGATCATCCGCAACAACCTGGCGCCGGGGATAGCGCTCCTCGCCGTGGTCTCCACGTTCAGCCGGATCGTGCTGTGGTACGCGGCGGTCATCTTGCTGCCGATGGCCTTGACGGTGTTGGTGATGGGCAGGCTGCCCGAGGACCTTCCGCGGAGCACCGATCCGGCCATCCGCGATCACCCTGGATATCCGATGATCCGGCGGCGGGGGATCGCAGCCTCGATCGCCTTGCTGACGGTGATCCTCGCCGGGGTGATCATGACGGCGGTCATGGTGCGGTGAATCCTGTCCGGCGCGCTGAACCCGGTCCGGCGCCTGCTGCCGGCGGTGATGGTGCCGGCAGCAGGCGCCGAGCCCCTACCAGCTGACCGGTAGCTCAATCAGCGAGCTGAGAATCTCCCCGTCGGTGAACCGCAGATCCGCGGGGTCGACCGTCAGCCGCAGCTTCGGGAAGCGCTCTATCAGCAGCCGTAGTCCGATCCGCAGCTCGGCCTTCGCCAGATGCGCGCCCAGGCAGTAGTGCGGGCCGCCGCCGAAGGCCAGCTCCGCCGGCGCCGTGCGGTCGAAGCGCAGGCGGTGCGGCTCGGGGTGGACCTGCTCGTCGTGCTGGCCGGAGACACCCACGATGGCGACCACCTCGCCCGCCGCGATCGGGCCGGAGGGCAGCTCCACGTCCTCGGTCGCGATGCGCAGCGACGCGCCCGGTCCCAGGACGTTGTGCCGCAGCAGCTCGTTCACGGCGGCCGGGATCAGCGACGGATCGACCACCAGCTGCTCCCACGCCTCGCGCCCGTCGCTCAGCAGTGCCAAGACGGCGCGCCCCAGCGAGTTCGCCGTGGTCTCGTTGCCGCCGGCGATCAGGCTCGTGGTCAGGTAGGCGAGCTCGTCCTCGGAGAGCCGGTCGGTGCCGTCGCGGGCGGCGATCAGGTCGTCGACGAGGTCCGTGCCGGGGGTGGCGCGGTGGCGGGCGAGCAGATCGGATATGTACCCGGCGAACTCGCCGATCCGGGCCATGCGCTGCTCGTCGGTCATCTTCTCGCCGGACAGGAATGCCGTCGACCAGTCGCGGAAGCGCAGGGCGTCGCGCTCGGGCACGCCGAGCAGCCGGCAGATGATCAGGACCGGTAGGGGGAAGCAGTAGTCTGTGATCAGGTCGCTCGGCGCCCCGGCCCGCTCCATGGTGTCCAGCAGGTCCGCGGCCGCCTTCTCGATCGCCGGCCGGCGCTGGTCGATGGCGCGCGGGGTGAAGGCCGAGGCGACGATGCGGCGGATCCGCAGGTGCGGTTCGCCGTCCATGCTGTTCATGCTGCGCGGGTCGTTGAAGAAGCTCGGCTGGATGGTCGAGCGCGGCGCGTCCGGGCCGGTCACATTGTGCGACAGCCGGGTGTCGGCCAGCGCCGCGGCGATGTCCCGGTGGGTGACCAGCAGCACCGCCGCGTGGCCGCTGGGCAGCCGGACCCGGCCGAGCGGGCAGGAGGCGCGCCGCTCGGCGTAGGCCGGGGAGGGGGTCAGGTGGTCGTGCGGGAACGGGAAGGACGGCAGATCGATCTCGGACACGAGCGACTCCTCAACCCGGTATCAGGGCACGGTGTTGTTCATGGTGCTTCGTTCACGGGACCATCTCGTTGAGGTACGTGAGCACGGCCAGCACGCGGCGGTTGTCGTCGTCGTGCGGCAGCAGTCCGAGCTTGGTGAAGATGTTGTTGATGTGCTTGCTGATGGCCTTGTCGGTGATCAGCAGCCGGCTGGCGATCCCGGCGTTGGTCCGGCCCTCGGCCATCAGGGCCAGGACCTCCCGCTCGCGCAGGGTCAGGTTCTGCAGGACCCTGTTGTTCGAGTGTCGCGACAGCAGCTGGTTGACCACGTCCGGGTCCAGCACGGTGCCGCCGGCCGCGACCGTCTTGACCGCGTCGACGAAGCGGTTCACGTCCGAGACCCGGTCCTTGAGCAGGTAGCCCAGCCCTCCGCCGCCGGCGGCCAGGAGCTCCTTGGCGTACAGCTGCTCGACGTGCTGCGACAGCACCAGCACCGGCAGGTCGGGCACGCGGGTGCGCGCCTCGACCGCGGCGCGCAGCCCCTCGTCGGTCTGGGTCGGCGGCAGCCGGACGTCGACCACCGCGACGTCCGGCTTGTGGTGGAGCAGGGCCTGCAACAGGGACGGGCCGTTGTCCACCGCCTCGACGACCTCCAGGCCGTAGGCCGTCAGGAGCCTGATCAACCCGTCCCGGAGCAGGGTCAGGTCTTCGGCGATGACAACGCGCACGGCAGCTCCATGGTGATGGTGGTCGGTCCTCCGGAGGGGCTGGAGACGACGAGGACCCCGTCGAAGGCGGCCAGCCGGCGCTCGACACCGGCCAGTCCGCCCCCGGCCGCCGGATCCGCGCCGCCGATGCCGTCGTCGCCGACGAGCGCCACCAGCCTGCCGTGGTCGTGTGCCAACTGTACCCAGGCCCGGCTGGCCGCGCTGTGCTTGGCCACGTTCGCCAGCGCCTCGGCCACCGCGAAGTACATGGCCGACTCCACCGGCGCCTGGGGCCGTCCGGCCAAGTCGATCCGCACCTCGACGGGGAAGGGCATGGACAGCGCCACGGCCCGGATCGCCCCGTCCAGACCCCGCTCGGCCAACACCGGCGGGTGGATCCCGCGCACCAGGTTCCGCAGGTCGGTCAGTGCCAGACCACTGTGTTCCCGGGCCTCGACCATCAGGGCGGTGGCGGTCGCGGGGTCCTGTTCGATCAACTGCTCGGCCAGACCGATGTTCATGCCCAGGGCGACCAGCCGGGCCTGCGCGCCGTCGTGCAGATCGCGCTCGATCCGCCGCAGCTCGGCCGCCGAGGCGTCCACCACGTGGCTGCGCGAGTCGGTCAGCGAGTCGACGCGCTCGGACAGCAGCCGCCGGGTGGGGGACAACAGCGCGGAGCTGAACAGGGCGTGCCCCTTGATGATCTGCGGCGACCCGGTGAGCCCGACCGCGAGCATCAGCGCGCCCAGCGGGATGTTGAGGATCCAGTACAGGTGGTGGGCATGGGTGAGGGCGACGAGGAAGGGGGCGACCAGGATCCCGCCGAAGCCGTTGACCAGCAGCGCGAACGGCAGCACCCCGAGCAGCGCCCCGACCGGCACGTTGAGCCCGAGCCACAGCAGATCGCGCCACGTCGCGGGGTCCTTCACCAGCCGCATGCAGTAGTCGATCCGCGCCAGCAGCCCGCCCTGCGGCTCCGGCAGCACCCGGTACGGCGACTCGATCGGCACACCGGACCACTCCCGAGCCCACCGCCGCTGCACCCCGGTGAACCCCCGCACCCCCTTGAGCACGAGCGGAGTGGTCACCACTCCGATGCCCAGAGGCAGGAAGATGATCGAGAGCAAGGAGCCGACCAGCAGCGGAACCCCGGCGAACTGCGAGAGCAGGGCCTGCGTCAGGCCCCTGCCACACGCCGCCAGCACGCGGGCCGCCCGGCGGCCCCACCCCATCTTGCCGCTCATGACTGCGCCTCTGCTGTCCGGCCGGCCGCGGGGCCGCCGTGCGTGCGTGCTCGGAACACTGTCCGCCTCCTAGGAATTCTGTCGTTCCGTACTCCAGTCTTCAGTCTTGGCGGCCGTGTGTCAGGGGAGTAAACACCCCGGTCGGGGTAGTGATTTCTTCACCGTGTAGTAGGGGTCTGTGATCAGGGGCGCCGAACCCCGCCCGGCAGCCCCAGTATCCGATGCACCCCCACCCCGACCAGCCCCTAAGGGGCTGGTTCCGCCCCGACACCGGCGGCTACACATGGGATGCGGAACAGGCCGCTGACTTCGGGTGGGGTGATCGTGATGGACGTGGCGAAGGGCCGGGTCCGCTTCGGGGACTACCAGACCTGGTACCGGATGACCGGGACGCCCGGCGCCGGCCGGCCGGTCCTGGTGGTCGCGCACGGCGGGCCCGGCAGCACCCACGACTACCTCGGCAACCTGGCCGAGCTGGCGCGGTTCGGCTTCCCGGTGCTGCATTACGACCAGCTCGGCAACGGGGGCTCGACGCGGCTGCCGGACAAGGGCCCTGATTTCTGGCTGCCGCCGTTGTTCCAGGCCGAGCTGGAGAACCTGCTGCGCTCGCTGGGCGTCACGGACGACTACGTGCTCTTCGGCCATTCCTGGGGTGGGCTGCTGGCCGCGCGGCACGCCGCGGCGCAGCCGCCGGGGCTGCGCGGGTTGGTGATCGCCGACTCGCCGGCGTCCTACCCGTTGTGGCGCAAGGAGATGGAGGTCCTGCGGGCCGCTCTGCCGCCGGGGGTGGACGACACGCTCCGGCGCCATGAGGAGGCCGGGACCACCGACGAGCACGCGTACCACAAGGCCGTGCGGGCCTTCAACGACCGCCACGTGTGCCGGATCGTGCCGTGGCCGCGGGACTACCGGGCCTCGCACATGGAGATGTCCAATGACCCGACCGTCTACTCGGTGATGAACGGGCCCAGCGAGTTCCACGTCATCGGCACGCTCAAGGACTACACCGTCGAGGACTGCCTGGCCGCCATCGACGTCCCGACCCTGCTGCTCACCGGACGCCACGACGAGGCCACCCCGGCGACCGTGCAGCCGTACTTCGAGCTGATCCCCGACGTGCGCTGGGAGGTCTTCGAGGAGTCGAGCCACGTGCCGAACCTGGAGGAGCCCGAGCGCTTCCTGGCGGTCCTGCTCGAGTTCCTCCAGAACCTCGACTGAGAGAAGGATGATCGATGGACAAGCCGCAAGGGCAGGCCGTGGTCTTCCCCGGCATGGCCCCCAGCAAGTTCGCGGACGTCGGCCGCTTCATGGCGGTCAACCCGTTCGCCCGCAAGCTCACCGCCGCGGCCAGCCACCGTCTCGGCTACCCGCTGCTGGACCGGATGCGCGAGGACGATGCCGACTACAGCACCGCCGCGCAGGTCGGCTTCCTGGTGAACTGCCTGGCGCTGGCCCAGTGGGCGGAGCAGGAACTGGGTGTGGAAGCGGATGTGTGCGCCGGCCCCAGCTTCGGGGAGAAGACGCTGACCGCGTATTGCGGCGCCCTGGAGATCGAGGACGCGGTCTGGATGACCGCCGAACTGGCCCGCGTCCAGGACGAGTTCTTCGAGACCGAGTACACGGACGTCGTCACCCACTCCTTCACCCGCACCCCGCACGAGCAGCTGACCGAAGTCCTCGCCGAGCTCACCGCGCGCGGGGAGTGGCACGAGATCTCCTGCTACATCGACCGCGACTTCTTCATGGTCTCCCTGCGCGAGCACAACCTGGACTGGCTGCTGGAGCGCATCCGCTCCCTGGGCGGGTTCTCTCTCTACACGATGCGCCCCCCGATGCACGTCTCGGTCTTCGGCGCGCTGCAGCGCAAGGCGGAGGACACCGTCATCGGCGAGCTGAAGTTCGCCGATCCGCGCCTGCCGGTGGTGGCCGACCAGGACGGCACCGTCCTGCGCACCGGCGAGGAGGTCCGCACGATGCTGCTGGACAGCTTCGTCAGGCCTCTGAAATGGCCCGAAGTCGTCAGTACTCTGCAATCGATGGACGTCGGCACGATGTGCGTGGCCGGCCCCGACTCGCTGTTCGGCCGGGTCGCCTGCACGACCGAACGCTTCGAAGTGCTGGCCGCGACCCCGCGCCTGGCGATGCAGCCGCGCCGCCGCGGCGCCGTGGCTTGAGCCGGGCCGCGAGCCGGGCCGCGAGCCGGGCCCTGGGCCCCCAGCAGGCCTAGGGGACCCTAAGGGGTGTGATTCGGCCCCGGCCGCCCGCTAGTTTTGCGAACGGGATTTAGTGCGTCCCCCATAAAACCCTTCGCGACATTCTTTCCGTCGCATCACCTTCTCGTGGCTTGGAGCGGGGTATTGGACACTGTCGATTACCTGAAGCGCACCATGCTGGTTCATTCCTTTCTGGACGAGGCCGAGGCGCAGAGCCCTGATTCTCCAGCGGTCCGGGATGGCGCCGGCCGGTGGACATACCGGGAGTTGGCCCGCTACAGCCGTGCCGCCGAGTACTGGCTGGCCGAGCGGGGGGTGGGGCACGGCGACCGCGTCGTCGTGCAGTGGGAGACCACGTGCGAACTGGTGGCCCTGCTGTTCGGCGCCTCCCGGCGCGGCGCGGTCTTCGTGCCGCTCAACCCGGGCATGAAGCAGTACCACCTGGACAGCGTCATCGCCAACGCGCAGCCGCGGCTGGTGCTCACCGGCGCCGACGCCGGCCCGGCGTGGGCCGGCATCGAGCAGGCCGCGCGCGAGGGCCACGCGGCCGAGCCGACCGCGGTGGACCCGGCCGACGTCGCGGTGCTGGTGTACACCTCGGGCAGCACCGCCGAGCCCAAGGGCGTCATCGAGCCGCACGCGCAGATCACCTTCGCCACCATGGCGGTGACCTCGGTGCTGGGCTACCAGGACGACGACGTGGTCTTCTGCCGCTTCCCGATCTCCTGGGACTACGGCCTGTACAAGGTCCTGATGACGGTGCACGCCCGCGCGGAGATCGTGCTGGCCGGCGCCGAGTCGGACCTGCGCATCCTGGACCTGATCCGCCGGACCGGGACCACCATCGTGCCGATCGTGCCCTCGCTGGCGGCGATGATCGCCACCCTGGCCGAGCGCGAGACCGGCACCGAGGTCCAGAACAAGGTCCGGATGTTCACCAACACCGGCGCCGCGCTGCCGCAGCCCACGATCGACAAGCTGCGCAAGGCTTTCGGCGGGGTGCGGGTGGTGCGCCAGTTCGGGCAGACCGAGTGCAAGCGCATCGCGATCATGCCGCCGGAGCTGGACGAGCACCGGCCGGACTCGGTCGGCCGGCCGCTGCCGGGAACCAGGGTGCTGATCCTGGACGAGGACGGCGCGCCGGTCCCGGTCGGCCAGGTCGGCGAGATCGTCGCCGTCGGGCCGCACGTGATGCCGGGCTACTGGAATGCGCCGGAGTTGTCCGCCAAGACTTTCCGTCCCGATCCGGAAACCGGGGAACTGCGTTTGCACACCGGTGATTACGGATCCCTCGACGACGACGGTTACCTGTATTTCCAGGGGCGCCGCGACGACATGTTCAAGCGCAAAGGCATTCGGATGAGCACCTTGGAGATCGAGGCGGCCGCCGTGGACATTCCCGGCGTGCGCACCGCCGCCGTGGTGCCGCCGGCCGGCACGCGCGATCTGGCGGTGTTCGTCGAGGCCGACCTGCCGCCGCACACCGTGCTGCGCGAGCTGGCCCGGCGCCTGGAACCGCAGAAGGTGCCCTCGCTGTGCCGGGTCGTCGAGCAGATCCCGCTGACCGCGCACGGCAAGTTCGCCACCGCCGAGCTGGCCCGGATGCTCGAGAACGGCGAAGGGGCCGCCCGATGAACAGCCCGGCCGACCGCCGCCAGAACCCCGCCGACCACCACCAGAACCCCACCGACGGCTACCGGGACCTGGCCGCGCGCTACGGAACCCCGCTGTACGTCTACGACCTCGACCGCGTCGAGGAGTCCCGCCGGGCCCTGGCCGGCTCGCTGCCCGAGGGCTTCGAGATCTTCTACGCCCTGAAGGCCAACCCGCATCCGGACATCGCCCGCGCCCTGCGTGAGGGCGCCGGCCCCGCCTGCCGGGCCGAGATCAGCTCGGCAGGGGAACTGGCCAGCGCGCTGAGTGCCGGCTACAACGCCGGCGAATGCCTCTACACCGGCCCCGGCAAGACCCCGGCCGAACTGGAGCACGCGATCGGCGAGGGCGTTCGCATGTTCTCCGTCGAGTCGTACACCGACCTGCAACACGTCGGTGCGGCGGCGATCCGCCACGGAGTGGTCGCGAAGTGCCTGCTGCGCATCAACAGCGCCGGGACGAAGGCCGCCACCACCGGGATCCGGATGATGGGCAAGCCCTCGCAGTTCGGCATCGACAGCGAGACGCTGCCGGAGCTGATGCCGCAGTTGCTGGCGGTGCCCGGCACCCGCGTCGTCGGCGCGCACTTCTTCACCATGAGCAACGCCGTCGACGAGAACGGACTGGTCGGCGAGTTCGAGCAGACCGTGGCCGCCGCGGCCCGGCTGGCCGAGGAAGTCGGCCTGCCGCTGGAGTTCCTGGACATCGGCGGGGGTTTCTCCTCCCCTTACGCGGTGCCCGGCGAGCGTGCCGACTACCCGAAGCTGGCCGCCGAGCTGGAGCGGATCCTGGATCTGCACCTGCCGCGCTGGCGCTCCGGCACGCCGCACCTGGCCGTGGAATCCGGCCGCTACCTGGTCGGCAGCAGCGGATATCTGCTCGCCAGCGTGGTCAACATCAAGGACAGCAGGGGCAGCCGGTTCGTGATCCTGGACTCCGGGATCAACGTGCTCGGCGGGCTGTCCGGGCTCGGCCGGCTGCTGCCGGCCGCCGTGCAGCTCGACGGCGCCGAACCGGATGGCGTGGCCAGCCTGGTCGGGCCGCTGTGCACCCCGGGCGACAGCCTGGGCCGGGACGTGCGGCTGCCGGCGCTGGAGCCGGGCGACGTGATCGTCGTGCCGAACGTCGGCGCCTACGGGGTCAGCGCCAGCCTGCAGGGCTTCCTCAGCCGCCCGGTCGCTGTCGAGGCGGTGGTGCGCGGCGGGCAGGTGGTCTCGGCGACCCAGCTGGTGCCGGTCCGGACCGAGGTGCCGGCGGTGGCGGTCTCATGACCGGCGCGGCCGCCGACGGGATCGTGGAGCGGGGCGCCCCGGACGCGTCGCAGGGCTCGACGGCACTGCCCTCGCACGGTCCGACCCCGGCGCCGCACGGCTCGGCCGCGCTGCCCGCGCAGCGCTCCGCCGTCCCGGCCCGTCCCGGCTCGCGCGGGACCGTGATCGTCAGCAGCATGGCCTCCGACGCGCACACCTGGAACCTGGTGTTCCTCCAGCTGCTCATCGAAGAGCTCGGCTTCGACGTGGTCAACCTCGGCGCGACCGTGCCCGACGAGATGCTGATCGAGGAGTGCCGGGAGCGCGCGCCGCACCTGGTGGTGCTCTCCAGCGTCAACGGCCACGGCTACCACGAGGGCCTGCGGGTGATCGACGGTTTGCGCCGCGACGCCGCGCTCGCCGGCCTGCCGGTGGTGATCGGCGGCAAGCTCGGCATCACCGGCGGGGAGAGCGCCGAGCACATCGACGACCTGCTCTCCGCCGGCTTCGACGCGGTCTTCGACGACCGGCCCGAGGCCGCCACGGCCTTCGTCGGCATGCTCGGCCGCCTGTCCGGGCGGCAGGTCCATGAACTTCGGTGACCACGTGCGGCGCGCTCACGCCGGCGGCGTGCTGGTGGTCCAGCCGCGGATGGGGATGTCCGACCCGGCGGCGATGCGGGCCGGACTGGAGGCGACCAAGCACGCCGACGCCGACACCGTCGGCACGGTCACCCTGGACAGCTACACCCGCACCGGCGACCTGGAATCGGTCCGGCGCGCGCTGTGCGAGGGCGTCGAGCTCAACGGCTACCCGATCGTCAGCTACCCGGCCGAGGTCACCCGCAAGATGCTCGACGGCCTGGTCGAGGACGGCTTCCCGGTCCAGGTGCGGCACGGCTCGGCCCGGCCGCTGGCGATCGTCAGGGCCCTGCTGGACGTCGGGCTGCACGCGACCGAGGGCGGCCCGGTCTCCTATTGCCTGCCCTACGGGCGCATCCCGCTGGACGAGTCGGTGCGCAACTGGGAGGCCTCCTGCGAGCTGGCCGTGCAGACGCTGGCCGGCACCGGCGTGCAGCCGCACCTGGAGACCTTCGGCGGCTGCATGATGGGCCAGCTGTGCCCGCCGAGCCAGCTGGTCGCCATCAGTGTCCTGGAAGCGCTGTTCTTCTACGGCCTGGGAGTGCGCTCCCTGTCGGTCAGCTACGCCCAGCAGACCAACACCGACCAGGACGTCGAGGCCGTCAGGGCCCTGCGCAGCCTGTGCCGTCAGCTGCTGCCGGAGGCCAGCTGGCACGTGGTGATCTACGCCTACATGGGCGTCTATCCGCGCACGGTCGGCGGCTCGCAGGCGCTGATGGCCGAGGCGGTCCGGCTGGCCGTGGCCACCGGCTCCGAGCGGCTGATCGTCAAGACCGCCGCCGAGGCCAGCCGGATCCCGACCGTCCAGGACAACATCGACTCCCTGGAGTTCGCGACGGCCATGGCGCGCGAGTACCGGCACGGCGCGCTGCACGCCGAGTCCGAGGCGCTGGCCGCGGCCGCGCCGGCGCCCACCGACAGCCAGGTGTATCAGGAGGCTTACGCCCTGGTCGCCGAGGTGCTCAGCGGCGCCGCCGACGTCGGCGGCGCCCTGATCGGCGCGTTCAAGCGCGGGCTGCTGGACATCCCCTACTGCCTGCACCCGGACAACGCCGGGCGCGCCCGCAGCTACCTGGACGAGAACGGCCGGCTGTGCTGGTCCGAGCTCGGAGAGCTGCCGCTGGGCGGGATCGCCGAGGTGCGCCCGGGCCGCCGGATCACCTCCGGGGACCTGCTGCGGGTCCTGGGCTACGTGCGGGACAAGTTCGACGCGGTCGCGCTCGACCGCGGCGCCGGCCACCCGGCCGGCGCGGCAGGACGAAGGATCTTGGAAGGGAAGCCGGAATGACGACCGAACAACGGATCCGCGACTACCCGTTCGACATGACGGACGTCGAGGTCTCCCCGATGTACACCACGTTGCGCGAGCAGGAGCCGATGAGCCGGGTGCGCCTGCCCTACGGCGAGCCGGCCTGGCTGGCCACCCGCTACGCCGACGTCAAGCTGGTGATGGCCGACCCCCGGTTCAGCCGCTCCATCGCCCAGGGCCTGGACCAGCCGCGGCTGCGCAAGGAGCTGACCGGCGACGGCATCATGGGCATGGACCCGCCGGACCACACCCGGCTGCGCAAGCTGGTCAACAAGGCCTTCACCGCGCGCCGGGTCGAGCAGATGCGCGCCGACATCAAGTCCCGCTGCACCAAGCTGATCGACGCGATGGTGGACAAGGGCCAGCCCGCGGACCTGTGCGAGGACATGGCCCGGCCGCTGCCGGTGTCCGTGATCTGCGACCTGCTCGGCGTGCCCTTCTCCGACCACCACATCTTCCGGGAGTGGACCGAGGGTCTGACCAACGACTCCACCATGAACGGCTACGTGCTGGAGGAGATCGGCGGCGCGCTCGGGGAGTACATGTCGCGCCTGATCGCCAAGCGCCGCGAGGAACCGACCGACGACCTGCTCGGCGCCCTGGTCTACGCCCGCGACGACGGCGACAAGCTGACCGAGGACGAGCTGATCGCGATCGCCGGCCCCGGCCTGCTCACCGGCGGCGTGGAGACCGTCTCCTCCGGGCTGCCCAGTTTCATCTTCACGCTGCTCGCCGACCACCCCGACCAGCTGGCGCTGCTGCGCTCCCGCCCGGAGCTGATGCCCAACGCGGTCGAGGAGCTGCTGCGCTACGTGCCGATCAACACCGCGGCGATGTTCGCCCGGTACGCGCTGGAGGACGTCCGCTTCGGCGACGTCGTGGTGCGCGCCGGCGACCCGGTGATGCCGGCGCTGGCCGCGGCCAACCGGGACCCGGAGGTCTTCGAGGACCCGGAGCGCTTGGACATCACGCGCCAGGCGAACCCGCACATGGCGTTCGGACACGGCCCGCACCACTGCATCGGCGCCGCGCTGGCGCGCATGGAGCTGCAGGAGTCGATGACCGCGCTGCTGGCCCGGTTCCCGGACCTGCATCTGGCGGAAGGCCGGGAGGCCGTGCAGTGGCAGTTCGGCGTGATCGTGCGGGGACCGGTGCTCCTGCCGGTCGGCTGGTGATCGGTTCCTAGGACTTAGGACTACGGGAGAGTACGGGAGTTCGGCGATGCCCAGGTTGTTCGATGACACGTCCTTCACCTTCCTGCTCGGCTTCGTGCAGGAGCAGGCGGCCGCGGTGCTGCGCGCCGTCGTGCCCGACGCCCCCGGGACGGTGGATCCCGACACTCCCTTCAGCGAGCTCGGCTTCGACTCGCTGGCCGTGGTCGAGCTCCAGGCCCGGCTGGTCGCGGCCACCGGTCTGGACCTGCCGGTCACGGTGGTCTTCGACCACCCGACGGCGCGCGCCCTGGCGGCGCTGGTCCGGGCCGGGCTGACCGGCGAGCCGGAGGCGGAGTCAGAGCCCGAACCCGGGAACGCCAAGTCTCACGGCAGCTCGGGCGGTACTGATACGTACGAGGACGACGCGATCGCGATCGTCGGCGTGGGCTGCCGCTACCCCGGCGGCGTCGCCTCGCCCGAGCAGCTGTGGCAGCTCGTGGCCGAGGGCCGGCACACCGTCTCCGGTTTCCCGGCGGACCGGGGCTGGGACCTGGACGCGCTCTACGACCCGGACCCGAGTACTCCCGGGACCAGTTACGTGCGCGTCGGCGGCTTCCTGCCCGACGCGGGGTCCTTCGACGCCGACTTCTTCGGTATCTCCCCGCGCGAGGCCTCCGCCATGGACCCGCAGCAGCGGCTCGTCCTGGAGACCGCCTGGGAGGCGCTGGAGCGCTCGGCGATCGACCCGGCCTCGCTGCGCGCCACCCGCACCGGCGTGTTCATCGGCGCCGAGGCCCAGGAGTACGGGCCGCGCCTGCACGAGGCCGCCGACGGGATGGACGGCTACCTGCTGACCGGCAACGCGCCGAGCGTGGTCTCCGGCCGGGTCGCCTACGCCTTCGGCCTGGAGGGCCCCACCCTCACCGTCGACACCGCCTGCTCCGGCTCGCTGGTCGCCCTGCACCTGGCGGTCCAGGCGCTGCGCCGCGGCGACTGCCCGCTGGCGCTGGCCGGCGGCGTCGCGGTCATGGGCGCCCCGGGCGTGTTCACCTCCTTCGCCCGGCAGCGCGGCCTGGCCGAGGACGGCCGCTGCAAGGCCTTCGCGGCGGCCGCCGACGGCACCGGCTTCGGCGAGGGCGTCGGCGTGTTCGTGCTCGAGCGCCTGGCCGACGCGGTTCGCAACGGCCGCCGCATCCTCGGCGTGGTGCGCGGCAGCGCCATCAACTCCGACGGCGCCTCCAACGGCCTGACCGCGCCCAGCGGCCGGGCCCAGCAGCGGGTGATCCGGGCCGCGCTGGCCGACGCGGGCCTGGCGCCCGACGGCGTGGACGCGGTCGAGGCGCACGGCACCGGCACCCGGCTCGGCGACCCGATCGAGGCCGGCGCGCTGCTGGCCGCCTACGGCCGGGACCGCGAGGAGCCGCTGTGGCTGGGCTCGGTCAAGTCCAACATCGGCCACACCCAGGCCGCGGCCGGCTCGGCCGGCCTGATCAAGATGCTGATGGCCATGGAGCACGGGGTGCTGCCGCGCACCCTGCACGTGGACGAGCCGACCCCGCACGTGGACTGGAGCCAGGGCAACGTCCGGCTGCTGACCGAGGACCAGCCCTGGCCCGACGCCGGGCGGCCCCGGCGTGCCGGGATCTCCTCGTTCGGCGTCAGCGGGACGAACGCGCACCTGATCGTCGAGCAGTATCCGGTGGCTGCCGAGCAGGACGCCGGGGCCGAGGGAACAGGGCCGGTGCTGCTGCCGGTCTCGGCCAAGAACCCGGAAGCTTTGCGGGCACAGGCCAAGCGGCTCGCCGAGGCGGTGGACGCGGCCGACGCCACGGTGGCCGACATCGGCTACTCCCTGGCCACCACTCGCGCGGCACTGGAGTACCGCGCGGTTGTTCTGGCCGGCAGCCGCGAGCAGGCCGCACGCGGGTTCTCCGCTCTGGCTCAGGACACTGACACTGACACCGACTCCGCCGACGTCTCGGTGCTGACCGGCACGTCCGGCCCCGGCGGCCTGGCGATGCTCTTCACCGGCCAGGGCGCCCAGCGCCTGGGCATGGGCCGGGAGCTCTACCACGCCCACCCGGTGTTCGCCCGGGCCCTGGACGCCGTGATCGACCGGCTCGACCTCCAGCTGGAGCGGCCGCTGCGCGACGTGTGGTTCGGCGAGGACGCCGAGGCGCTGAACCAGACCGAGTACGCGCAGTGCGCGCTGTTCGCCCTCGAAGTGGCGCTCTACCGGCTGTACGAGTCCTGGGGCGTGACACCGTCGGTCTTGCTGGGCCACTCGATCGGCGAGCTCGCCGCCGCGCACGTGGCCGGCGTCTGGTCGCTGGACGACGCCTGCCTGGTCGTCGCGTCCCGCGCGACCCTGATGCAGGCCCTGCCGGCCGGCGGCGCGATGGCCGCGATCGCCGCCACCGAGGCCGAAGTGGCGGCGCGCCTGACCGGCACGGTCGGCATCGCCGGGCTCAACGCCCCCGGCGCGGTGGTCGTCTCCGGTGCCGAAGCAGAGGTCGAGGAGCTGGCCGCGGCCTTCGCCGCCGAGGGCCGCCGCACCACCCGGCTGCGGGTCTCGCACGCGTTCCACTCGGCCCTGATGGAGCCGATGCTGGCGGAGTTCAAGCAGATCCTGCAGGTGGTCAGTTACGCGCCGCCGCGCATTCCGGTGCTGTCCAACCTGACGGGCCGCCTGGCCACCGCCGAGGAACTGGGCGACCCCGAGTACTGGGTGAACCACGCGCGCCACGCGGTCCGGTTCGCCGACGGCGTCGCCACCATGCTGTCCCTCGGTGTGCGCACCTGCCTGGAACTGGGGCCGGACGGTGTGCTGAGCGGGCTGGCCGAGCAGTGCGCGGCCGAGGCGGGCGAATCCGAGATCTCCTTCACCCCGGCCCTGCGCCGCACCGGCGACGAGGCCGACGCCGTGCTGTCCGCGCTCGGCGCGCTGCACGTCCGCGGCGTTGCCGTGGACTGGCAGGGCTTTTATAAGGGTGCGCAGGCACGCTGCGTTTCGCTGCCGACCTACGCCTTCCAGCACAAGCACTACTGGCTCACCGCGCCCAAGGGCGTCGGCGACGCCGCGGACCTCGGCCAGACCGCGTCCGCGCACCCGCTGCTGCCGGCCGAGGTGGGCCTGGCCGGGTCGGCCGGACTGGTGCTGACCGGGCGCGTCGCGCTGGCCACCCACTCCTGGCTGGCCGACCATGTGATCTCCGGCGTGCCGCTGATGCCCGCCACCGCGTTCGTGGAGATGGCGCTGCACGCCGCCGGCCGCCTGGGCTGCGAGGCCGTCGAGGAGCTGACGCTCCAGGCGCCGCTGGCGGTGCCGGAGGACGGCGCCGTCCTGCTGCAGGTGGTCGTCGGCGCCGACGAGGGCGGACGCCGGACGATCGAGATTCACTCGCGCGAGGAGTCCGCCGACGGCGCGGACTGGACGCGCCACGCGGCCGGAACCTTGTCAGCGTCCGTTGATGCCTCCGAACAGCCGGGAGCGCAGGACTTCGCCGACCTGGCGCAGTGGCCGCCGGCCGGTGCGGAGCCGATCCCGGTCGACGACCTGTATCCGGAACTGGCTGCCCAGGGATACGGCTACGGCCCGCTGTTCCAGGGCCTGCGCCGGGTCTGGCGCCGCGACGGCGTGGTCTTCGCCGAGGTCGGCCTCGACGGCGAGGCCGGCGCGTTCGCCCTGCACCCGGCGCTGCTGGACGCGGTGCTGCACGCCACCGACTTCGCCGCCGGCGAGGCGCGCGACCCGGAGGAGATCCGGCTGCCGTTCGCGTGGAGCGGGATCCGGCTGACGGCGGCTGCCGCGCCGACCGCGGTGCGGGTGCGGATCGGGTCGCTGCCGGAGGGCGGTGTCTCGCTGGCGCTGGCCGATCACACCGGTGCCGGGGTCGGGGAAGTGGCTTCGTTCCGCTCGCGTCCGGTCGCGGCGGCGACGCTGGCGGCCGCGCGAACCGCGCCGTTGTACGAGGTGACGTGGAAGCCGGTCGCGGCTTCGTCGCAGATATCCGCGAGCAGTTTCGCAGTGCTCGGTGACAGCGATGCGCTGGGTTTGGGCGTTCCCTGCTTCACGGACTTGGCCGACATCACGGCCGAGGCTGTGGTCCTGCCGCTACTGCCCGCCGGTGACGACGGGATGATCGGCAGTGCGCACGCGACGGTGCACCAGGTTCTGGCGACGGTCCGGGCGTGGCTGGCCGACGAGCGGTTCGCCGACGCGCAGCTGGTCGTGGTCACGCGCGGCGCTGTCGATCCGACGACCGCCGCGGGCCTGGCCGCCGCGCCGGTCCGAGGCCTGATCCGCTCGGCGCAGGCTGAGCACCCGGGCCGGTTCGTGCTGCTCGACCTGGCCGATGAGGGCCCGCTGGCGGTCGCCGACCTGGCTGCCGCGCTGGGTACCGACGAGCCCGAGCTGCGGCTCGCTGATGGCGCGCTGCTCGTGCCTCGCCTCAACCGTCTTCGTGAGTCCGCCGAGCCCACACATGGCTGGCCGACCGAAGGCACCATCCTCATCACCGGCGGTCTCGGCGGTCTGGGTTCGGTGGTCGCCCGGCATCTGGTCACCGAGCGCGGCGCGCGCCGCCTGCTCCTGGTCGGCCGCCGTGGTGCCCAGACCCCCGGCGCCGAGCAGCTGCTCGCCGACCTGACCGAGCTGGGTGCGCACGTCGAGGCAGCAGCCTGCGATGTGTCCGACCGCGACGCGCTGTCCGCACTGCTGCGCGGTATCGACGGCCTGACCGCCGTCGTACACACCGCGGGCCTCGTCGACGACGGCCTGGTCGAAGCACTCACCGCCGACCAGATCGACACTGTCCTACGCCCCAAGCTCGATGCGGCCTGGCTGCTCCACGAGCTGACGCGCGACCTGGACCTGTCCGCCTTCGTGCTTTTCTCCTCCTCGGCCGGTCTCGTCGACGGCGGCGGCCAGGGCAACTACGCCGCCGGCAACGTCTTCCTCGACGCGCTGGCCGGCTACCGGCACCAGCTCGGTCTGCCCGCGCTCGCCCTGGCCTGGGGCCTGTGGTCCGACGCCGGCGGCATGGGCGCGGCTCTGACCGGCGCCGGGCGCGAGCGCATCGACCGGCTGGGACTCGCGCCGCTGACCGCGCGCGAGAGCCTGGCCGCGCTGGACCTGGCGCTCGGCTCTGCCCGGGCGACCGTGGTGCCGGTCCGGGTGGACCGTGCGGCGCTCGCGGCCCGCGCCGAGGCGCTGCCGGCGTTGCTGCGTGATCTGGCTGGTTCCGGCGCCGCGCGGGGTGCCCAGGCGGGTCGGGCCGGAACCGCGGCCGGTACCGCTGCCGGCACCTCCGCGGCGCTCACCGGCCTGGCCGCGCGGCTGGCCGCGATGTCCGAGTCCGAGCGCGACCGCGCGGTGCTCGATCTGGTCCGTACCCGGGCCGCGGCGGTCCTGGGTCACGGCGGGCCCGAGGCCGTCGGCCCGCGCCGGGCCTTCAACGACCTCGGCTTCGACTCGCTGTCCGCGGTCGAGCTGCGCAACAGCCTGGACGCCGCGACCGGTCTGCGGCTGCCGGCCACCGCGGTCTTCGACCACCCGAACCCGCGCGCGCTGGCCGACCACATCCTGGCCAAGCTCAAGCTGTCCGGGGCGTCCGCTGCGGCCGCGCCGCGTCCGGCGGTGACCGTCCAGTCCGACGAGCCGATCGCGATCGTCGCGATGAGCTGCCGCTTCCCCGGCGGCGTCGGCACGCCGGAGGACCTGTGGCAGCTGGTGCACTCCGGCGTGGACGCGGTCACCGGCTTCCCGGCCGACCGCGGCTGGGACGTCACCGGCATCTACGACCCCGAGCCCGGCACGCCCGGCAAGAGCTACGCCCGCGAAGGCGGCTTCCTGCACGACGCGGCCGACTTCGACGCCGAGTTCTTCGAGATCAGCCCGCGTGAGGCGCAGGCCATGGACCCGCAGCAGCGGCTGCTGCTGGAGATCTCCTGGGAGGCCTTCGAGCGGGCCGGCATCGACCCGCACTCGCTGCGCGGCAGCGACACCGGCGTGTTCGCCGGCGTGATGTACCACGACTGGGGCACCGGGCGCGGCGCCGTCTCCGAGGAGACGGCCGGCTACCTGGGCAACGGCAGCCTGGCCAGCGTGGTCTCCGGCCGGGTCTCCTACGCCCTGGGCCTGGAGGGCCCGACGGTCACGGTGGACACCGCCTGCTCCTCGTCCCTGGTCGCGATGCACTGGGCGATCCAGGCGCTGCGCCGCGGCGAGTGCTCCCTGGCCCTGGCCGGCGGCGTGACCGTGATGTCGACCCCTGACACGTTCATCGACTTCAGCCGTCAGCGCGGCCTGGCCGCCGACGGCCGCTGCAAGTCCTTCGCGGCCGCCGCCGACGGCACCGGCTGGGGCGAGGGCGCCGGCATGCTGTTGCTGGAGCGGCTCTCCGACGCCGAGCGTCACGGCCACCGGGTGCTGGCCGTGGTCAGCGGCACCGCCGTGAACCACGACGGCGCCAGCAACGGCCTGACCGCGCCCAACGGCTCGGCGCAGCAGCGGGTGATCCGCCAGGCGCTGGCCGCCGCCGGGCTGGCGCCGGGCGACGTGGACGCCGTCGAGGCGCACGGCACCGGCACGACCCTCGGCGACCCGATCGAGGCCCAGGCGCTGCTGGAGGTCTACGGGCAGGAGCGCCCGGCCGACCGGCCGTTGTGGCTGGGGTCGGTGAAGTCGAACCTCGGACACACGCAGGCCGCCGCCGGTGTCGCCGGGGTCATCAAGACCGTGATGGCACTGCGGCACGGAGTGCTGCCGCGGACCCTGCACGTGGACGCGCCGTCTCCGCATGTGGACTGGAGCGCGGGGAACGTCCGGCTGCTGACCGACGAGCAGGACTGGGCTGCGAACGGCCGGCCGCGCCGCGCGGGTGTCTCCTCGTTCGGGATCAGCGGGACGAACGCGCACGTGATCGTGGCTGAGCATGTGAGCCAGGATGCTGAGCCGGAAGTCGCGGCTGCCGACGCCCCGGATGTGCTGCCGTTCCTGCTCTCCGGCCGGACCGCGCCGGCGCTGCGCGACCAGGCCGCCCGGCTGCGGGCGTTCGTCGCCGAGCGGCCCGACGTGTCGCTGCCCGACCTGGCCCGCACGCTGGCCACCTCCCGGGCCGCGCTCGACCACCGGTCCGCGGTGCTCGCCGCCGGCCACGGCGCCCTGCTCGACGGCCTGGACCTGCTCGCCGCCGGCGGCACCGGCCCGGCGCTGGTGCTCGACACGGTGAACGAGGGCAAGCTCGCCTTCCTGTTCTCCGGCCAGGGCGCGCAGCGGGTCAGGATGGGCGCCGAGCTGTATGTGGCGTTCCCGGTGTACGCGCAGGCCTTCGACACGATCACCACGGCGTTCGACGAGGCCGCCGCCGCGTCGCAGGCTGCTGATGACGCCTTCGCGCCCGCCGGCTGGCGTCCGCTGCGCGATCTGGTCTTGGGCCGGGACGGCGCCGCCGACGACGGATCGCTGGATCAGACCCTGTACACCCAGGCTGCGTTGTTCGCGGTCGAGCTCTCGCTGTTCCGCCTGCTGGAGTCCTGGGGCGTGACCCCGGACCTGATGGCCGGGCACTCGATCGGCGAACTGGCCGCCGCTCAGGCCGCCGGGGTGTTCTCGCTCGCCGACGCCTGCCGGCTGGTGCTCGCTCGCGGCGCGCTGATGCAGGCGCTGCCCGCGGGTGGTGCGATGGCCGCGCTGAGCGTCACCGAGCAGGAGGCCGCGGCGCTGATCGCAGGGCTCGGTGGGCTTGAAGGGCTCGAAGGGCGCGGCGGCGCGGTGGATGTGGCCGCCGTCAACGGCCCGGCCGCCGTCGTGGTCTCGGGAGCCGAGGACGCGGTGGCGGAGCTGGCGCGGATCGTTCGCGAGCGGGGCGGCGAGTCCCATCGGCTGACCGTCAGCCACGCGTTCCACTCCGCGCTGATGGAGCCGATGCTCGCCGAGTTCGGGCGGGTGGCCGCGAGCCTGACGGTGAACGCGCCGCGGATCCCGATCGTCTCGACGGTCACCGGCGCGCTGGCCGACGGCGAATTGCAGTCCGCGGACTACTGGGTGCGCCACGCCCGGCAGGCGGTCCGCTTCGCCGACGCGGTGCGGGCTCTGGCCGCGGAGGGCGTGAGCACGTTCGTCGAGCTCGGCCCGGACACGGTTCTCAGTGCTCTGGGTGCGCGGTGCGTCGAGCCGACCGCCGCTTCTGTTCCGGCCTTCGCCGCGACCAGCCGCCGCGACCGGCTTGAGATTCCTGTCCTGCTGGCCGCGCTGGGTCTGCTGCACGCCCGCGGTCTGTCGGTGAGCTGGCCCGCGCTGCTCGGTAACGCCGGCGGCTCGATCGACCTGCCGACGTACGCCTTCCAGCACCAGCGGTTCTGGCTGGACCCGGTGCCGGCCGGCGACGTCACCACCGTCGGGCAGCTGGCGGCGGACCACCCGATGCTCGGCGCCGTGGTGCCGCTGCCGGGCTCGGACTCGGTGGTGCTCACCGGCAGGATCAGCGCGCAGCGCCAGCCGTGGCTGGCCGACCACGTGGTCAACGGCGCGATCCTGGTGCCCGGCACCGGGTTCGTGGAGCTCGCGATCCGGGCCGGCGACCAGGTCGGCTGCCGGGTGCTGGAGGAGCTGACGCTCCAGGCGCCGCTGATCCTGCCCGGCGCGGACCAGTCGCACCGCGGCGTCGCGTTGCAGGTGCTGGTGGACGCCGAGGAGGACGGCCGGCGCCGCTTCACGGTCCACTCCCGGCCCGACGACCTGCCGGACCACCCCTGGACCCAGCACGCGGCGGGCATCCTGGCCCCGGCCCCGGCCCCGGCCGCCGCGGTCGCTGCCGAGCCCGCGGGCCTGACCGAGTGGCCGCCGCCGGGTGCCGAGCAGCTCGACGTCACCGACGCCTACGAGCGCCTGGCCGCGCGCGGCTACGGCTACGGCCCGGCCTTCCAGGGCCTGCGCGCCGCCTGGCGCCGTGGCGACGAGGTGTTCGCCGAGGTCGCGCTGCCCGAGACGATCGGGAGCACGGCCGCCGACTTCGGCCTGCACCCGGCGCTGCTGGACGCGGCCATGCACGCCGACCTGCTCGACGATGGCGAGGGCGCGACGCTGCTGCCGTTCGTCTGGAACGGCGTGACGCTGTACGCGGCGGGCGCGCGCGATGTCAGGGTACGGATCGTGCGGCTGGACGGCGACGAGCTGTCCTCGATCGAGGTCGCGGACGCCGACGGCGCGCCGGTGGCCTACGTCGAGTCGCTGGTCTCGCGGCCGGTGGCGGGCGAACTCGGGGCCGGGGCGGCGAGCGAAGAGGGTGCGCTGCTGCGAATCGAGTGGACGGCTGCGGCTGCTGCCGAGGCCGACACGGAGCTCCCGGCTGATTGGGCGGTGATCGGCGCCGGGGTCGCAGAGCTCGACTCGGAACCCGCTGTCGCAGTGCTTGATGTCGCGGCTTCCGGTGCCGATGTGGCTGAAGAAGCGCATCGCATCGCCGGCCATGTCATGGCCGAACTCCAGGCCTGGCTTGCCGAACCGCGTTTCCGGGGATCGCGCCTGCTGGTCCGCACTCACGCCGGCGATCTGGCCCACGCGCCGATCGCAGGCCTGGTCCGCGCTGCCGAGGCGGAGAATCCCGGCCGCTTCGTGCTGGTCGAGACCGACGCAGATTCGCATAACCTGTTGCCCGCGGTCATCGCCACCGGCGAACCGGAAGCAGCGGTGCGCTCTGGCAGCATCCTGATTCCGCGCTTGGTAGCCGCACCTGTTGGTGATGGAGCTGGCTCGCTCGGCACCGGCACCGTCCTGATCACCGGCGGCACCGGCGGCCTCGGCGGTCTGCTCGCCGAGCACCTCGCGGCCGAGCACGGCGCGCGCCACCTCCTACTCACCAGCCGTCGCGGGCCCGACGCGCCCGGCGCCGTGGAGCTCGCCGCTCGCCTCACCGCCCTCGGGGCCGAGGTGACCGTCGCGGCCTGCGACACCGCTGACCGCGCCGCCGTCGCCGACCTGCTCGACGCCATTCCCGCCGACCGGCCGCTGACCGCCGTCGTGCACGCCGCCGGGACCGCCGACGGTGCGCTGCTCGGCTCGCTGTCCGCCGAGCAGTTGCACAGTGTGCTGCGGCCCAAGATCGATGCGGCCTGGCACCTGCACGAGCTCACCCGCGACCTCGACCTGGCCGCGTTCGTGCTCTTCTCCTCCGCCGGCGGCATGGTGCTCGCCTCGGGGCAGGCGAACTACGCCGCGGCCAACACCTTCCTCGACGCCCTGGCCGAACACCGCCGTGCCGCCGGGCTTCCGGCGACCGCGCTGGCGTGGGGCCTGTGGAACCAGAACACCGGGCTCGGCGGCGAGCTCGGTGAGGCTGATCTGCGCCGGATGGCCCGGCTCGGGATGCCCGCGCTCAGCGTCGCCGAGGGCTTGCGCCTGTTCGACGCGGGCCTGCGCTCCGATGCCGCCGTGCTGGCCGCGCTGCGCCTGGACCCGGCCGCGTTGCGGGCCCGCGGCGAGGACCTGCCGGCCCTGCTGCGGGCCTTCGCTCCGGCTCCGGTGCGGCGTACGGTGCGGGCCTCGGCTCCGGCCGGCGGCGGGCTGGCGCTGGCGCGGAAGCTGGCCGGGCTGGCCGAGGCCGAGCGCGACCGCGTCCTGCTGGAGCTGGTGTCCACGCACGTGGCCACCGTGCTCGGGCACGCCGACGCCTCGGCGGTGGCCGGGGACCGGGCGTTCAAGGAGCTGGGCTTCGACTCGCTCGCGGCCGTCGAGCTTCGCAATGCCCTGAGCGCGGCCACCGGGCTGGCGCTGCCGGCCACGATGATCTTCGACCATCCCACCGCCCGCGCCGTGTCCGCCTTCATCATGGGCAAGCTCACCGAGGCCGTCGCGCCGGCCGGGCCGGCCAAGCCCGCCGCCGCCCGCGGCCGGTCGGAGGAGCCGATCGCGATCATCGGCATGGGCTGCCGGTACGCCGGCGGCATCCGCACCCCGCAGGACCTGTGGCAGCTGGTGGTCGACGGCGTGGACGCGGTGACCGAGTTCCCGACCAACCGCGGCTGGGACATCGCAGGGGTCTACGACCCGGTGCCGGGCAAGCGCGGCAAGACCTACGCCCACGAGGGCGGGTTCCTGCACGAGGCGGCCTGGTTCGACCCGGCGTTCTTCGGCATCGGCCCGCGCGAGGCGATGGCGATGGACCCGCAGCAGCGGCTGCTGCTGGAGACCGCCTGGGAGACCTTCGAGCACGCCGGGATCGACCCCAAGTCGCTCAAGGGCAGCCTGACCGGCGTCTTCGCCGGCGCCATGTACGACGACTACGGCAGCCGCCTGAAGGACGCCCCCGCCGACGTCGAGGGCTACCTGGCCAACGGCAGCTCCGGCGCCGTGGTCTCCGGCCGCATCTCCTACCTGTTCGGCCTGGAGGGCCCGTCCATGACCGTGGACACGGCCTGCTCCTCCTCGCTGGTCAGCCTGCACCTGGCCTCGCAGGCGCTGCGCAACGGCGAGTGCACGCTGGCCCTGGCCGGCGGTGTCACGGTCCTGTCGGCCACCGACCTGTTCGTCGACTCCAGCCGGCAGGGCGTGCTCTCGCCCAACGGCCGCTGCAAGTCCTTCGCCGCGGCGGCCGACGGCGTCGGCTGGGCCGAGGGCGCGGGCCTGCTGCTGCTGGAGCGCCTGTCCGACGCCCGGCGCAACGGACACGAGGTGCTGGCCGTGGTCCGCGCCTCGGCGGTGAACCAGGACGGCGCCTCCAACGGCCTGACCGCGCCCAACGGTCCCTCCCAGGAGCGGGTCATCCACGCCGCGCTGGCCGCCGCCGGTCTCACCACGGCCGACGTGGACGCGGTCGAGGCACACGGCTCGGGCACCAAGCTCGGCGACCCGATCGAGGCCCAGGCGCTGTTGGCGACCTATGGCCGGGACCGCCCCGAGGACCGGCCGCTGTGGCTGGGCTCGGTGAAGTCCAACATCGGCCACGCGCAGGCTGCCGGCGGCGCGGCCGCGGTGATCAAGGTGGTGCAGGCGCTGCGCCACGACCTGCTGCCCCGGACGCTGCACGTGGACGCGCCGTCCCCGCACGTCGACTGGTCCAGCGGCGGCGTCCAGCTGCTGACCGAGGCACGGCCCTGGGTCGCGCAGGGACGCCCGCGCCGCGCCGGCATCTCCTCCTTCGGGATCAGCGGCACCAACGCCCACATGATCATCGAGGAGGCCCCGACGGCCCGCAGACCTCTGCCGGAGCGTGGCGCTGACCTCGCACCGGCCCTGCCGCTGATCCCGCTGCCGCTGGCCGGCAGCACCGCCGACGCGCTGCGCGAGCAGGCCGCCCGGCTCGCGGCCCGGCTGGACGACGACACCGCCCTGCTGGACGCCGCCTTCTCCGCGGCGACCACCCGCGCGGCGCTCGACCACCGCGCCGTGGTCCTGGCCGCGGACCGCGAGGAAGCCCTCGGCACCCTGGAGGCCCTGGCCTCCGGCGGCGCGTCCGGCGGCCTGGTCCGCGCGGTCGCCCGCTCGGCCGGCCTGACGGCCTACATGTTCACCGGCCAGGGCTCGCAGCGGATCGGTATGGGCGCCGAGCTCTACCGGGTGTTCCCGGTGTTCGCCGCCGCGCTGGACGAGGTGTGCGCGGTGCTGGACACCGAGCTGGCGCACCCGCTCAAGGACGTGATGTGGTCCGACGCCGAAGCACTGGCCGGGCTGCTCGATCAGACCGCTTACACGCAGTGCGCCCTGTTCGCGGTCGAGGTGGCGCTGTTCCGCCTGTTCGAGTCCTGGGGCGTGCGGCCCGAATACCTCACCGGGCACTCGATCGGCGAGCTCGCCGCGGCGCACGTCGCCGGGGTGTGGTCGCTTCAGGACGCCTGCGCCCTGGTCGCCGCGCGCGGCCGGCTCATGCAGGCGCTGCCCGAGGGCGGGGCGATGATCTCGATCGCGGCCGGCGAGGACGAGGTCCGAGCCGCGCTGGTGCCGGGCGTCGACATCGCTGCCGTCAACGGGCCGCGCGCGGTCGTGGTCTCCGGAGAGCAGGAAGCGGCGCTGGCCGTCGCGGCCGGGTTCTCCCGCACCAAGCAGCTGACCGTCTCGCACGCCTTCCACTCCGCCCGCATGAACCCGATGCTCGCCGAGTTCCGCGCGGTCGCCGAGCGGCTGACCTACCGGGCCCCGGCGCTGTCCATCGTCTCCACGCTCACCGGGGCCCTGGCCTCGGCCGAGGAACTGTGCACGCCGGAGTACTGGGTCCGGCACGTCCGCGAGGCCGTCCGCTTCGCCGACGCGATCGCCGCGCTGTCCGCGATCGGCGTCACCCGTTTCGTCGAGCTCGGCCCGGACGCCGTGCTCACCGCGATGGCCGGACACAGCACCGAGGAAGGCCAGGTGCTGCTCCCGGCGCTGCGCCGCACCGGCGAGGAGGCCAAGACCGCGCTGCACGCCCTGGCCGGGCTGCACGTGCGCGGCGTCGCAGTGGACTGGCACGGCGTGTTCGCCGGGCGCGGCGCGCGCAAGATCGCGCTGCCGACCTACGCCTTCCAACGCAAGGAGTACTGGCTCAGCGCGACCGCCGGCACCGGCAACGTGGCCTCGGCCGGGATCGACAACGCCGGGCACCCGCTGCTGGGCGCGGTGGTCGAGCTGCCGGACACCGGCGGCGTGGTCTTCACCGGGACGCTCTCGCTCAGCCGCCAGCCCTGGCTGCGCGACCACCTGATCATGGGCACGGCACTGCTGCCCGGCTCGGCGTTCGTGGAGCTGGCCGTCCGGGCCGGCGACGAGGTCGGCTGCGACCTGTTGGAGGAGCTGACCCAGTACGCCCCGCTGATCCTGCGCGACGGCGTGGCGACCAGCGTCCGCGTGGTGCTCGGCGGCGACCAGGCCGGACGGCGCACGTTGGCGGTGTACTCGCGGGACGCGGCCGCGCTCGGCGCGCCGTGGACCCAGCACGCCGCCGGCAGCCTGGCCCGCGGCGACCGGGCCGGGAACCCGGGTGTCGCAGAGCCCTTCGACACCGCGCAGTGGCCGCCGGCCGGCACCGAGAAGGTGGACATCGACGAGGTCTATGACGACCTGGTCGGCCTGGGCTTCGGCTACGGCCCGACGTTCCGGAACATGCGCGCCATCTGGGTGCGGCGCGGTGCGGATGCCGTCATCGAGGAGGTGTTCGCCGAGATCGCCCTGCCGGAGGGCACTGACACCGCGGGCTTCGGCATCCACCCGGCGCTGCTGGACTCCGCGTTGGGCGCCACGGACTTCCTGGTGCCCGGCGGGCCCCGGGCGATCACCGAGGCGACGATCCCGTTCGTCTGGACCGGCGTCCAGCTGCATGCGGCCGGTGCGACGGCCCTGCGGGTCCGGGTCCAACGCGGGGCCGAGGGCACCAGCCTGGACCTGGCCGACCCGGCCGGCTCCCCGGTGGCCCGGATCGGCGCGCTGGTGGTGCGTCCGGTGACCGCCGACCGGCTCGGCGGTGCGGACCCGGTGCGGGACGCGCTGCTGCGGATCGGCTGGCAGCCGGGGCCGAGCGGCATCGCGGTCGCTCCGCAGGGCTGGGCGCGGCTGGGTGCCGAGGGCGGGCCGTCGCTGCCGTTCGCGGTGGCTCCGGTCGGCGAGATCGACAAGCCCGAGGTGGTCGTGCTGACCTGTGCGCCGGGCTCGGGCTCGGTGCCGGACGAGGTCAGGGCTCTGGTTCACAGCACTTTGACCCAGGTCGCGGACTGGCTCGCCGAGCCCCGGTATGCGCAGGCGCGTCTGGTGGTGCTGACCACGAACGCGGTCGCGCTGCCGTCCGACGCGATGGGCCCGGACGTGGTGCAGGCTCCGCTGTGGGGCCTGATCCGGTCGGCTCAGGCGGAGAACCCGGGGCGGCTGTTCCTGATCGACACCGACGGATCGCCGTCCTCGCTCGCGGCCCTGCCGGCCGTGGTGGCCTCGGGCGAGCCGGAAGCCGCGGTGCGCTCGGGCGCGATCTGGCTGCCCCGGCTGGAGCGGGCCGAACCGCCTTCCGCCGCTGACGCCGAGCCCGTGTGGGACCCCGAGGGCACGGTCCTGATCACCGGCGGGGCCGGTCTGCTGGGCGCGCACCTGGCCCGGCACCTGGCCACCCGGCACGGCGTGCGGCACCTGCTGGTGGCCAGCCGCCAGGGCGCGAACGCCCCGGGCGCCGAGGAGTTGGCCGCCGAGCTGTGCCGGGTCGGAACCCAGGTCAGCTACGAGGCCTGCGACGTGGCCGACCCGGACGCGCTGGCGAAGCTGCTGGAGTCGGTCCCGGCCGAGAACCCGCTGACCGCCGTCGTGCACGCCGCCGGGCTGATGGACAGCGCCGTGTTCGGCGCCCTGACCCCGACCCAGGTCGACAGGGTGCTGCGACCCAAGGTGGACGCCGCCTGGCAGCTGCACGAGCTGACCAAGGGCCTGAACCTGAAGGCCTTCGTGCTCTACTCCTCGGCCGGCGGCCTGGTGCTCACCGCCGGACAGGCGAACTACGCCGCGGCCAACGTGTTCCTGGACGCCCTCGCCGAGCACCGCGCCGCCCAAGGGCTGCCGGGCAAGGCGCTGGCGTGGGGACCGTGGCAGGGCAGTGAGGGCCAGGTGGACCTGGACCGGATCGCCCGCTCCGGGGTCGCCGAGCTGACCGCGGCCGACGGCATGGCCTTGTTCGACGCCGCCCTCGGCGCGTCCGAGGCGGCCCTGGCCCCGCTCAAGCTGGCCCCGCCCACGGCGCCGGCGGCGGGCAGCGCCCGGCCCGAACCGCCGGCGCTGCTGCGGGCCCTGATGCGCGGACCGGTCCGCCGCACCCTGGCCACCGCGGCCGGTGCCGCGGCCGGCCCGGCGCAGGCCCCGCTGGATCTGCGGCTGGCCGCGATGACCGCCGAGGAACGCGCGGCGACCGTGCTCGACGTGGTGCTGCGGCACACCGCCGGAGTGCTCGGATACCCCGACGCCGGCCAGATCGACGCGGACAAGGGCTTCACCGACCTCGGCCTGGACTCGCTGGCCGCGGTGGAGCTGCGCAACCGGATCGGCGCCGAGACCGGGCTGCGCCTGCCCGCGACGCTGATCTTCGACTACCCGACGGCCCAGCCGCTGGCGGAGTACCTGCTGGCCGAACTGGTGCCCGACGAGCCCGAAGCATCCACCGGGCCGCACACCGGCGCGGACACGTCGATCCAGGAGGAGATCGCCGGCATGAGCGTCGAGGAACTGATGAAGTCGGTCTACGGCGGACGGGACGAACGCGCATGAGCGGGCAGGCTTCCACCGAGCAGGTCGTCGCGGCCCTGCGCCAGGCGGTCCTGGACAACGAGGTCCTGCGCCGCGAGAACGACCGCCTCGCCGCGGCGCAGAACGAGCCCATCGCGATCGTCGGCATGGGCTGCCGCTTCCCCGGCGGGGTCACCTCGCCGGAGGAGCTGTGGCGCCTGGTCGCCGACGGCGTCGACGCCGTCGGCACCTTCCCCGCCGACCGCGGCTGGGACCTCGGACGCCTCTACGACCCCGGCTCCGCCGCCGGCGCCCCGTACGCAGCGGGCACCACGTACTCGCTGGACGGCGGATTCATCGACGGCGCGGCCGACTTCGACGCGGACTTCTTCGGCATCTCCCCGCGCGAGGCCCTCGGCATGGACCCGCAGCAGCGGCTGCTGCTCACCGCCGCCTGGGAGGCGCTGGAGCGCGCCGGCATCCGCCCGGCGACGCTGCGCGGCAGCGCCACCGGCGTCTTCGCGGGCGTGATGTACCACGACTACGGCCCGGGCAGCAGCGACGGAAGCCTGATCTCCGGCCGCGTCTCCTACACCCTGGGCCTGGAGGGCCCGGCGGTCTCGGTGGACACGGCGTGCTCGTCCTCGCTGGTCGGCGTGCACCTGGCGGCGCAGGCGCTGCGCCGCGGTGAGTGCGCGCTGGCCCTGGCCGGCGGCGTGACGGTGATGACCGAGCCGGACATGTTCGTGTACTTCAGCGAGCAGCGCGGCCTGGCACCGGATGGGCGGTGCAAGGCTTTCTCGGCGTCGGCCGACGGCGTCGGGTGCTCGGAGGGCGCGGGCATCCTGGTGCTGGAGCGCTTGTCGGACGCGGTGCGCAACGGCCGCCGCATCCTGGCGCTGGTCCGCGGCAGCGCGGTGAACCAGGACGGCGCGTCCAGCGGCTTCACGGTGCCGAACGGCCCGGCGCAGCAGCGGGTGATCCGCGCGGCACTGGCCGACGCCCGGCTGACCCCCGACGACGTGGACGCGGTCGAGGGGCACGGCACGGGAACCCGCCTGGGCGACCCGATCGAGGCCCAGGCCCTGCTGGCCACCTACGGCAAGGGACGCCCGGCCGACCGGCCGCTGCGGCTGGGCTCGGTGAAGTCGAACTTCGGGCACACCCAGGCGGCGGCCGGCGTGGCCGGGATCATGAAGATGGTGCTGGCGATGCAGCACGCCGAGCTGCCGCGCAGCCTGTATGCCGAGGACGCCTCGCCGCACGTGGACTGGTCGGTCGGCGGCGTGGAGCTGCTGGCCGGGGCGGTGGCGTGGCCGGCGGGGGAGCGGGTGCGGCGGGCGGGGGTGTCTTCGTTCGGGATCAGTGGGACGAATGCGCATGTGATCATTGAGGAGGCGGGGGAGTACGCCCCAACACCTGCCTCCGAAGGCAAGCCGGGAACGGTGACCGCATGGCCGGTCTCCGGTCGCTCTCCGGCGGCGTTGCAGGCGCAGATTGAGCGGTTGCTGGCTTGGGCCGAGGGCACCCCGGATCTTGATCCGGTTGCCGTCGGCCGGGTTTTGGCGCTGACCCGCACGCAGTTCGAGCATCGCGCGGTGGTGATCGGCGCGGGCCGCGGTGAGCCGGTGGTGGGCGCCGTCTCGGGTGGGCGGACCGCGTTCTTGTTCTCCGGACAGGGTTCGCAGCGTCTCGGCATGGGTGCCGAGCTCTATAAGGCGTTCCCGGTGTTCGCGGCGGCGCTCGACGAGGTGTGTGCGGCCTTCGGACAGCCCCTCAAAGAGGTCATGTGGTCCAAGCCCGAGTTGCTTGACCAGACCTCTTATACACAGTGTGCGCTGTTCGCTTTCGAGGTGGCGCTGTTCCGGCTGTTCGAGTCCTGGGGCGTGCGGCCGGATTTCGTTGCCGGGCATTCGATCGGCGAGCTCGCTGCGGCCTACGTCAGCGGCGTCTGGTCGCTGGAAGACGCGTGCACCCTCGTCGCCGCGCGCGGCCGCCTGATGCAGGAGCTGCCGACCGGCGGCGCCATGATCTCGATCGCCGCGACCGAGGCTCAAGTGCGTGATGCGCTGCTGCCGGGAGTGGATATCGCCGCGATCAACGGTGCGGCGTCGGTCGTGGTGTCGGGTGAGGCCGAGGCAGTGGCGAAGGTGGCCGCCGGCTTCCCCCGCACCAAGCAGCTGAATGTCTCGCATGCTTTCCACTCGGTGCTGATGGACCCGATGCTGCCCGAGTTCCGCAAGGTCGCTGAGAGCTTGACCTACAACACTCCTCAGTTCAACCTGCCTGAGGAACTGTGCGACCCGGAGTACTGGGTCAACCATGTGCGGCAGCCGGTGCGCTTCGCCGATGATGTCAGCACTCTGGCAGCCAACGGCGTCACCCGCTTCGTCGAACTCGGCCCGCAGGCGACTCTGACCGGTCTCGTGGATGCCGAAGACACCCTCGCGATCGCCGCACTGCGTAAGGACCAGCCCGAGGAACAGGCCGCCGTCACCGCGCTGGCAACCCTGCACGCTCACGGTGCCGCAGTGGGCTGGCACTCCTTCTACGGCGGCGACACCGACACCGACACCGACACCGACGCCGTCACCGTCACCCCCATCCCCGACCTGCCCACCTACCCCTTCCAAGGCACTCGCTACTGGCTCCGCTCCACCGCCGGGCACGACGTCGCCGACGCCGGGCTGGAGCCGGTCGAGCACCCGTTCCTGTCCGCGAGCACCGTGCTGGCCGACGGTCAGGGCTGGCTGCTGACCGGACGCCTGTCTCTGGACGCGTTCCCCTGGCTCGCCGACCACGTCGTCTCGGGCCAGATCCTGCTGCCCGGCACCGCCTTCGCCGACCTGGCGCTGACTGCCGGTGGGTATGCCGGCTGCGGCCAGGTCGAGGAGCTGATCCTCGAAGCACCGCTGATCTTCGGCGCGGCGCGCGCGATCCAGGTCCGCGTGGGCGCGGCCGAGCCGGACGGCGGACGCCCGGTCGCCGTCTACTCGCGCGCGGCCGACGCGCCGTCCGCCGACGAGTGGCTGCGGCACGCCAGCGGCCGCCTCGCCCCGGCCGGCCGCGAGGGCTTCACCGACCTCGCGATGTGGCCGCCGCAGGACGCGCAGAGCATTGACATCGGTGGCGTCTACCCGGCGCTCGCCGCCTCGGGCCTGAGCTACGGCCCGGTGTTCCAGGGGCTGCGTGCCGCCTGGCGTCGCGGCGAGGAGCTGTTCGCGGAGGTCGCGCTGCCCGAGGGTACGCAGGCTGCCGGCTTCGCCGTGCACCCGGCGCTGCTCGACGCGTCGCTGCATGCCGCCGCACTGCGCGACACCGCATCGACGGACGGGCCTCCGATGGTCCCGTTCTCCTGGGGCGAGATGACGGTGCACGCCTCGGGCGCCGGCGCGCTGCGGGTGCGGGTACGCCCGGCCGACGGCGGCGCCATCAGCGTCTACTGTGCTGACAGTACTGGCGCGCCGGCCTTCTCGGCCGAGTCGCTGACGGTGCGTCCGGCGCCGCAGCCGGAACCGGAGGCGTCGGGCGGCGATTCGCTGCTGGTCCTGAACTGGGTGCCGGCGGTTGTCGAGGACCGGCGGGCTTCTCGCACGTGGGCTGTCGTCGGGACTGGCGGGGAAGCGATTGTCGAATCGCTCGCAGCACTCGCAGCCTCGGGCACGGTCCACGCAGACCTGCCGGCACTCCGCGCCGCGCTGGCGGAGGGTGAGGCGGCGCCGGACCTGCTGGTGGTGCCCTGTCTGGGCAACGCCGAGGGCATCGACGGGGTGCACACAGCGGTGCACGAGATGCTCGCCCTGGTCCAGGGCTGGCTCGACGAGGACCTGCTCGCGGGTTCCCGCCTGGTGGTCGTGACGCGCTGCGCGATGGCGACCGGGCCGGAGGACCCCGCAGTCGCCGATCTGGCCGCCTCGGCTGTCTGGGGCCTGATTCGGACGGCCGAGGTGGAGAACCCCGGTCGGGCGATGCTGATCGACCTCGATGCCGATGCCGATGCCGTTGCCGATGACACCGCCGCGTTGGCCATCGCCCTCGGTCTCGATGAGCACCAGGTAGCGCTGCGCGGGGACAAGATCTTGGTACCGCGCCTGGCCAAGGCCGCAAGCAGTACCGCCACCGTCTGGCCGAACCCGGTCGAGAACCCCGACCTCTCTCGCGGCACCGTCCTGCTCACCGGCGGCACCGGCGTCCTCGGCGGCCTGATCGCCCGCCACCTGGTCACCGCCCACGGTGTCGACAGCCTGCTCCTGGTCAGCCGCCGCGGCCCCGACGGTCCCGGCGCCGCGGAGCTCGCCGCCGAGCTGGCCGGGCTCGGCGCCACCGCCAGGTTCGTGGCCTGCGACGCCGCCGATCCCGCCGAGCTGGCCGCGCTGCTGGCCGCCGTCCCCGCCGAGCGGCCGCTGGTCGGCGTCGTGCACTGTGCGGGCGTGCTGGACGACGGCGTCATCAGCTCCCTGACTCCCGAGCGCATGGACACCGTGCTGCGTTCCAAGGCGGACATCGCCTGGCACCTGCACGATCTGACCCGCGATCTCGACCTCGACCTGTTCGTCCTCTTCTCCTCCGCGGCCGGTACCTGGGGCGCGCCGGGGCAGGCTAACTACGCCTCGGCCAACTCCTTCCTGGACGGCTTGGCCGCGCAGCGGCGCGCGCAGGGATTGGCCGGGCAGTCGCTGGCCTGGGGGATGTGGGCCGAGCGCGGGATGTCCGGCGAGCTGCCGCAGACCGACCTGATCCGGATGGCGCGGGCCGGGGTGCTCGGCCTGTCGACCGAGGAGGGCCTGGCGCTGTTCGACACGGCGCTGGACATCGCCGCGCCGATCCTGGTGCCGATCCGGCTGGACCTCGGGGCGCTGCGGCGGCAGGGCGAGGAGCTGCCCTCGATCCTGGCCGAGCTGGCCGGGCCGGTCGGGCCGGTCGGGCCGGCCGGCGGCGGCCGCGGGCCCCGGCCGGCCGCCGACGCCGGGAACGACGGCCCGGCGGCGCTGACCGCCCGGCTCGCCGGGCTGGACGCCGGCGGCGTGCGGCGGGTGTTCGAGGACCTGGTGCGCGGCCTGGCCGCCACCGTGCTCGGGCACGCCGGTCCCGGCGCGATCGGCCCGCGGCGGCCCTTCCACGAGCTCGGGTTCGACTCGCTGACCACCGTGGAACTGCGAAACCGGCTGGCCTCGGCCACCGGCCTGCGGCTGCCGGCGACCGTGGTCTTCGACCATCCCAACCCGGCCGAGCTCGCGGCGCACCTGTGCGAGCGGTTCGGGCCCGCGGCCACGACCGGCGCGTCGGCATCTGCGTCGGACACGGACCAGAGCGACGCGCTGCGCCAAGCCTTCGGCGCGATCCCGGTCGAGCAGCTGCGCGCGGCCGGCGTGTACGAGGCCCTGCTCGGCCTGGCCGGGCTCGCCTTCGCCGCCCCCGCTCCCGCCGGCGCCCTCGCAGGCCTCCCGGCCCTCGCGGTCGCCGGGGACCTCGACGACCTGGACGATCTCGACGACCTCGACGACCTGGACACCCAGAGCCTGATCGACCTCGCCCTGAGCGACGGCGACCCCCGGTGACCGCCCACTTCGAAGACTGCGAGGCACCCTCGTGACCGACTCCACCGAGCAACTGGCCGAGGCGTTGCGCGCGTCCCTGAAGGAGACCAAGCGGCTGCGCCGGCAGAACCACCAACTGACCGCCACCGCGGCCGCCGCCTCCGAGCCGGTCGCGGTGGTCGGCGTCGGCTGCCGCTACCCCGGCGGCGTCGACACCGCCGACGCGCTGTGGGCCCAGGTCGGCGGCGGCATCGACGCCATCGGCGACTTCCCGGGCGACCGCGGCTGGGACCTCGACGGCATCTACGACCCCGACCCCGAGCATCCCGGCACCTCGTACTCGCGCTCCGGCGGGTTCGTCACCGGCGCCGCGCGGTTCGACGCCGCGTTCTTCGGCATCTCCCCGCGCGAGGCGCTGGCCATGGACCCGCAGCAGCGCCTGTTCCTGCAGTGCTCCTGGGAGGCGCTGGAAGACGCCGGCATCGACCCGGTGGCCTTGCGCGGCAGCGCCACCGGGGTGTTCGCCGGATGCAGCTTCTCCGACTACGGCGTGCGCGGCGCCGAGGCCGCGACCGCCGAGGGCTACCTGCTGACCAGCACCGAGCTGAGCGTGGTCTCCGGCCGGGTCTCCTACACCCTGGGCCTGGAGGGCCCGTCGCTGACCGTGGACACCGCCTGCTCCTCCTCGCTGGTCGGTCTGCACCTGGCGATGCAGGCGCTGCGCCGCGGCGAGTGCTCGCTGGCCCTGGCCGGCGGGGTGACGGTGATGGCCACGCCCGAGGCGTTCATCGAGTTCTCCCGCCAGCGCGGCCTGGCCAGGGACGGGCGCTGCAAGTCGTACTCGGCCTCGGCCGACGGCGTCGGCTGGGCCGAGGGCGTCGGCGTGCTGGTGGTCGAACGGCTCTCGGACGCGGTCCGCAACGGCCACCGCATACTCGGCCTGGTCCGCGGCTCGGCAGTGAATTCCGACGGCGCCTCCAGCGGCTTCACCGCCCCGAACGGACCCTCGCAGCAGCGCGTCATCCGCGCCGCGCTCGCCGACGCGGGCCTGAGCGCCGCGGACGTGGACGCCGTGGACGGTCACGGCACCGGCACCCGCCTCGGCGACCCGATCGAGGCCCAGGCGCTGCTGGCGACCTACGGCCGGGAGCGCTCCGACGGCCAGCCGCTGTGGCTGGGGTCGGTGAAGTCGAACATGGGCCACGCCCAGGCCGCCGCCGGTGCCGCCGGGATCATCAAGATGCTGATGGCGATGCGGCACGGGGTGCTGCCCCGGAGCCTGCACAGCGAGAACGCCTCGGAACACGTCGACTGGACGGCGGGGCAGGTCGAGCTGTTGACCGAGGCCGTGCCGTGGCCGGCGGGGGAGCGGGTACGGCGGGCCGGGGTGTCCGGGTTCGGGATCAGCGGGACCAACGCGCATGTGATTCTGGAAGAGTTCAAGGCCGAGGAGCCGGTCCGGGAGCCGCTTGACGATTCGGGCGCATCGGGCATGTCGAGTGCACCGGGCATGTCGAGCGCGCCGGGGCCGCTGCTGTGGCCGGTGTCGGCACACAGCGCCGAATCGTTGCCGCTGCAGGCATCCCGGCTGCGCGCCTACCTCCAGCAGCAAGACCTGGGTCCGGCGACCGACCCGCTCGACGTCGCCTACTCCTTGGCCACCACTCGCGCCGCTCTCGACCATCGTGCGGTGGTCCTCGGCGCCGACCGCGAGGCTCTGCTCGACGGCCTGGCCGCGATCGCCGACGGTCGCGAGTCCTCGGCCGTGCTCGGCGGCGTGGTGCGTCCCGGCGGCGCGACGGCGTTCCTGTTCACCGGTCAGGGCGCGCAGCGGATCGGCATGGGTGCCGACGCCGCCGCGGCCTTCCCCGCGTTCGCAGCCGCCTTCGACGAGGTCTGCGCCGAGCTCGACCGGCACCTGGACCGCCCGATCCGCGACGTCATCGCCGCCGACGCCCAGGCGCTGGAGCAGACCGGCTACACCCAGGCCGCGCTGTTCGCCGTGGAGGTCGCGCTCTACCGGCTGGCCGAATCCTGGGGCCTGCGCCCGGATTTCGTCGCCGGACACTCGATCGGCGAGCTCGCGGCGGCCCACGCGGCCGGCGTCTGGTCACTGCCCGACGCCTGCGCCCTGGTCGCCGCTCGAGGCCGCCTGATGCAGGCGCTGCCCGCCGGCGGCGCGATGATCGCGATCGCGGCCGGCGCGGCCGAGGTGCGGGCCGCGCTGGTCGGCGGCGCGGACATCGCGGCGGTCAACGGGCCGCGGTCGGTCGTGGTGTCCGGGGAGGCCGAGGCGGTCGCGAAGGTCGCCGCCGGGTTCGAGCGGACACGGCAGCTGCCGGTTTCGCACGCTTTCCATTCGGCGCTGATGGAGCCGATGCTCGAGGAGTTCCGCGCGGTGGCCCGGGGCCTGGCTTACGGGCCCGCGCAGATCCCGGTCGTGTCGAACCTGACCGGCGCCGTGGTGTCGCCGGGAGAGTTGCAGGACCCTGAGTACTGGGTCCGGCACGTGCGCGAGACGGTGCGCTTCGCCGACGGGGTGGAGGCACTGCGCGATCAAGGGGTGACCCGGTTCGTCGAACTCGGGCCGGACGCGACCCTGACCGCGCTGGTCGGCCAGTGCCTGGACGACGCCGAGGGCATCCTCGCCGTGGCGATGCTGCGCAAGGACCGCGCGGAGCAGACGTCGGTCCTGTCGGCGCTGGGCGCGCTGCACGCACACGGCGCGGTCGTCGACTGGCGCGCGTACTACGACGGCAGCGGCGCGCGCCGGGCGGACTTGCCGACGTACGGATTCGACCAGCGGGAGTATTGGCTGGGGCGTTCCGCGAAGCGGGCGGCGGCCACGGACCCGGCCGGCGTCGGCCAGGTCGGCGCGGGGCATCCGCTGCTCGGTGCGGTCGTGGAGATGCCCGGATCCGGTGGCGTGATGTTGACCGGCCGGGTCTCTCGCGACACCTGGCCGTGGCTGGCCGACCATGCGGTGCACGGCGCGGTGATGGTGCCGGGGTCCGGCTGGGTCGAGCTGGCGGTCCGGGCCGGTGATGAGGTCGGCTGTTCGGTGCTGGAGGAGCTGACGCTGGAAGCCCCGCTGGTGCTCGACGGGACGGCTGACGGTTCGGCTGACGGGACAGCCGGCGGTTCGGCTGGCAGGGATCTGCGGGTCGCGGTGGATGCCCCGGACGAGAACGGCCGCTGTGGCGTGGCCATTCATTCGCGTCCGGGGGACGCGCAGGTGTGGACTCGGCATGCGGTCGGCGTTCTCGCGCCCGAAGAGGCGGGATTCGAGCCCGAGGCTGTTCCACGAGAATGGCCCCCGGCCGGCGCTGTGAGTCTGGATCTCTCCGAGGTGTATCCGGCACTCGCCGAGCAGGGCTACAACTACGGCCCCGCCTTCCGCGGACTGACCGCAACCTGGACACGAGGCGAGGAGATCTACGCCGAAGTCGCGCTGCCCGACGCGGAGCAGATGGAGCCGGGCTCCTTCGGCCTGCATCCGGCGCTGCTCGATGCGGCCCTGCAGGCGATCAGCTTCGCTGGGCCGCAGACGGAGCGGGGGATGGTCCCGTTCTCGTGGTCGGGGGTGCGGCTGCACGCCGCGGGTGCCGCGGCGCTGCGGGTGCGGATCGCTGTTCAGGGCCCTGATGCGATGGCCATCAGCGTGGCCGACTTCGACGGCCGGCCGGTGTTGAGCGTCGCGGAGCTTCTCTTCCGGCCGCTGCCGGCGCCTGCGGCTGTCGCCGCTGCCGGCGCGGACACGTTGTTCGGTCTTGATTGGGTGCCTCTCGGCGATCTCGGGCAGTCCGCGACGGCCACTTATGCCGTCCTCGGCGCCGATGAGATGGGGCTCGGGGCGGCGGTCGAGGCAGCTGAGCATTCGGTGAGGCGCTACGCCGATCTGGCGGCGTTGGCCGATTCGGTGTCGGATGTCGCGACCGTCTTCGTCCCCTGTTTCGCCCCGCCCGAGGCGCAGAACGCGGCGGCGGCGCGCGCTGCCGCTGAGCGGATGCTGGCTTTGGTGCAGGAGTGGGCCGCCGACGCGCGTTTCGCCGACACCCGACTCGTTGTGGTGACCCGGGGCGCGGTCGCCGCCGGTCCGGGCGATCCAGTCTCAGACCTCGTGAACGCTCCGGTGTGGGGCCTGATTCGCGCGGCCCAGCAGGAGTATCCCGACCGCTTCGTCTTGCTGGACCTTCAGGGCGAACTGCCGCTGAGTGTTCTGCACACCGACGAGCCCTGCATCGCGGTGCGTTCGGGCGTGGCTACCGTGCCGCGCCTGGCACGGCGGGCGGCGGCGCCGAGTGAGGGCCGTGCTCTGGATCCGGACGGCACGGTTCTCATCACCGGCGGCACCGGCGCGCTCGGCGCCGCGCTGGCCCGGCATCTGGTGACCGAGTACGGCGCGCGGAACCTGCTGCTGGTCAGCCGCGGCGGCCCGGACGCCCCCGGCGCCGGCGCGGTCGCCGCGGAGCTGGCCAAGCTCGGCGCCGAGGTGCTGGTCGCGGCGTGTGACGTCGCCGATCAAGACGCGCTGCGGCAGGTGCTCACCGCGATCCCGGAGCGGCGTCCGCTCACGGCTGTGGTGCATGCCGCCGGGGTGGTCGACGACGGCGTGATCGCGTCGTTGACGTCGGAGCGGATGGCGGCGGTGCTGCGGCCGAAGATCGACGCGGCGTGGAACCTGCACGCGGTGACGGCGGATCGCGAGCTGGCGATGTTCGTGCTCTTCTCTTCGGTCAGCGGTGTGCTTGGCGCTGCGGGTCAGGGGAGCTACGCGGCCGGTAACGCGTTCCTTGACGCGCTGGCCAGTCGGCGTGCTGGTGATGGTGCGGCGGGGCTGAGTCTGGCCTGGGGCTTGTGGGGCGAAGCCGGCGGCGGGATGGGTGCCGGGTTGGCCGGTTCTGATCGGGCGCGGTTGGCTCGTGGTGGTGTGCTGGAGCTTTCGGTGGCTGAGGGGCTGGCTTTGTTCGACCGCGCGGTCGGGCTCGGTGAGCCGCTGCTGGTGCCGGTGAAATTGGATGTGGAGGCGCTTCGGGCGCAGGCCGGCCCAGACGGCGGTGCTGTCGCGCCCATGTTGCGGAACCTGATTCCCGGCACGGCACGTCGCAGGACCGCGGCGGGCTCGGGCAGTGGCTCGGCGCGTGTGGCGGGCGGCGAATGGGCCCGCATCGCGGCGCTGAGCGGCCACGACCGCGCCGACGCCCTGATCGCCATGGTCCGTGCCGCCACGGCCGCGGTCCTCGGCCACGACCGTCCCGAGGCCGTCGATCCCGACAAGGGCTTTCTGGAACTCGGCCTGGACTCGCTGACCGCGATCGAGCTGCGCAACCGCCTGGAGGCCATCACCGGCCACCGCCTGTCGGCCACGACAGTCTTCGACTACCCGGCGGTCTCCACCCTGGCGGCACGCCTCGGCAAGGACCTGCCCGGCGCCGGATCCGAGCTGGCCGGCCACCTGGCCGGGCTGCGTACGCTGCTGGACTCCGGAGCGCTCGCCGACGCCCTGTCCGACGCCGAGCGCGCCGATGCGGCAAGCCGCCTGCGCGCTCTGGCGGCGGCGATGGCCGGCGCGGGCGGTACGGCGGGCGGTGGCGAGATCACCGATGCCCCGGCCGTCGACGATCTGGACGCGGTCAGCGCCGAGGAGCTGTTCGGCATTCTCGATGATGAGCTCGGGGATTAGCGCTCAGCCAGCAGTCCTGCCTCACCCCGAACCCGAAAAAGATCCCGCTGACCGCCCGGGGGGCAGGCGGTCAGCGGGATTCCTCACCTCGACGTCTGGCGTGGGGGGTCAGGCGTCGCGGTCAGATGGACGACAGGGTCGCCGGCAGGTCGCTGCGGCCCCGTATCCCCAGCTTCTTGTAGATCCTGGTCAGGTGCTGCTCGACCGTGCTCACCGTGATGAACAGCGCGTTGCCGATCTGGCGGTTGGTGCGGCCCATCACGGCCAGCCGCGCCACGCGCAGTTCCGCCTCGCTCAGTGCGGTGGAGTCCGTGGGTTCGCGTTCCACGTCTCCTGCGATGCCCGCCGACGGGGCCGGGGCTCTGAGGCGGTTGCGTGCCTCCTCCAGGTTCACCGTGGTGGTGCCGACGGTCGTCGGCTGGGGGCCGGGCAGGCCGAGCAGTTTCAGTGCGCGGGCCAGGGCGAGGCGGTCGCCGGCCGCCTCCAGGGACGCCACCGCCTGGCGGCCGCGCTCTTCGCGGTTCTCGGTGGCGGTGGCCTGGGCCAGGACCAGGAGGGCCTCGCCTCGGGAGTAGGAGTCGGATTCGGGGGAGAGCTCGAGTTGTTGGCGGGCCAGGCCCAGGGCGAAGGTGCTGTTGCCCATCTTCAGGTAGGCCTCGGCCAGGTCGCTGCGCCAGGGGACCAGGACGGGGAGGTCCAGGTCGCGGCGGACCATCATGCGGCGGCATTCGTGGATATCGGTGATGGCCGCCAGCGGACGGTCGGCGGCCAGGTGGTAGCGGGCACGGGCGCGCAGGTAGCGCAGGCCGCACACGGTGTTGAAGACGGTGTCCGGCACCGGGTGGCGCAGGGTCTCCTCGACGCGGTCGAAGTCGCGGGTCGCCGTGTACGCGCCGATCAGGGTGGTCAGCGGGTAGCCGACCGGGACGCCCCAGCTCAACATTTTGAGGGAGGACTCGCCCAGGGCGATGGCGGTGGCGATGTCGCCGCGGCGCAGACTGATGCCGGACCAGACGCCGTCGATCATCGCCTGCCAGGTCACCGCGCCGCGGGCGGCGGCTTTGCTGCTCAGCTCGGCGCACCACTGTTCGGCCAGCTCGGCCTTGCCGCCGTAGGCCAGCGCGGTGATGGCCGTGAGCAGGGCCTCGAAGGTGGTGTCGGACAGCCGGCAGTTCCACAGGATCTGCTCGGCGCTCGCGCTGGCCTGGGTGCCGCCGCCGTGCGCCCAGATGCTGGCCAGGCTGCGGGCGGTGCCGATCCAGGGATCGACGTCGGCCGGTTCGGCGTCCTCGGTCAGCTGGGAGCGCGGCGGGCCGAAGCACCACTGATGGGCCAGCATGAGCACCGCCTCGGACTGCGGGTCCAGCGGATCGGGGCCGCTGCGCAGGGAGTCCAGGGCCTGGGCGAAGCCGGCCTCGTCGCCGTTCCACAGCGCCATGCGGGCCAGGACTGTCGACTCGGTCTGGCGGGCGCTCAGCGATCCGGTGTCGGCCCGGGCGGGGCCCGGGGGGCTCGGGTGGTCGGCGGACTCCTCGCGGATCTCCTGGCGCAGCGCCGCGAGGTAGGACTGGGTGATCAGGGGATTGACCCGGAACATGCCGCCGGCCAGCATGCCCAGGACGGCGCGGCGCTGTTCGGGGCCGGCGGCCAGGTCCAGGGCGAGTTCCAGGCAGCGCTGGGCGAAGATCGGTTCGTCGCCGAGCATGGCGTGGTCGGCGGCGGCGCAGAGTACCGGGAAGGCCCAGCCGGGGGGTGCGTCGGCGGAGGCGACCAGGTGGCGGGCGATCTCGCCGACCGGGGCGGCGCGGCGGTACTTCAGCTCCGCGGCCCGGATGTGCAGGTCGGACAGGACCGCCGGGGTCAGGCAGGCCAGGGCCGCCTGGGCCGCCGCCGGGTGCCGGAAGGCGCCGTCGGCGAGCAGGCCGGCCGCGGTGAGGACGGACAGGACCGCGACCGCGACGGGCCGCTCGAGCTCGGCGATCTCGGCCACGGTCTCCGCCGCGCCGTCGCCGTCGAGCACCGCCAGTGCGCCGGCCACCTTCGACAGCAGCGGGTCGCGCCGGCTGAGCAGGGTGGACACGGCGTGCGTGTAGCCGGCGCCGGGGACCCGGTCCGTGCCGCCCTCGGCGCAGTCGTCGATCAGGGCCTGGACCAGCAGCGGGTTGCCGCCGCTGAGCCGGTGGACCAGGGCGGCCAGGTCGCAGGCGGACTGGCCCCGCGCGGCGGGGTCCTCGGAATCGTCCCCGGTGTCGTCCCCGGCGCCTTCGGTCTCGAACCAGGTCCCGGTCTCCTCCGGGTCGGCCAGCAGGTCCGAGGGGAAGGCGATGTCGGTGGCCACCACCTCGCCGGCCGGGCCGAGCGCGGCGTGGACGCGGTTGCGGATCGAGTGCTCGGTCATCGGCGTCAGCCGGATGTGGTGCTGCGGGAGCAGCCCGGTGCGCACCCAGTGCGGCAGCGGGTGGTCGGCCGGCCGGTCGGGCTGGCTGAGGACCATCAGGAGCCTGGTGGACCGGATCCGCCGCTGGAGTTGCAGCAGGATCTGCAAGGAGAGGATGTCCGCGTAGTTCAGGTCGTCGACCAGGATGACGACCGGCCGTTCGGTGGCCAGGTCCAGCAGGATCTGGCGGATGCCGCGCACCGCGGCGGCGTCGTCGGCCCAGCTGCGCATGCCGGCCTGCCAGTCCTCCCGCAGCCGGACGTCCGCGTGGCCCGGGACCGGCGCGATCCGGTGCGCGGCCTCGGCGGACTGCGCCGAGCCGGCCAGCAACTGCTCCACCACGCCGAAGTCGTGCTGTTCGTCGGCCGCGCCGGTGGCGCTCAGCGTCAGCACGCCGGCCGCGGCCGCGGCCTGGCCGAAGGCGTGCATCACCTGGGTCTTGCCGCTGGCGATGCCGCCGCTGAGCACCGCCAGCTGTCCGGGACCCGCCAGGGTGCCGGCCGCCAGCAGGTTCTGGAGCAGGGCCAGGGCCTCGTCCGGTTCCAGCGGCGAGGCCGTCCGGGCGTGTGCCGGGCCGGTGTGTCGGGGGCGCGCGCGCCCCCGTAGGGGTCCGAAATACTCATCCGCTTTCGTCGTAAGCATGATCCCCACCCGCTTGTCTTCAGCTGATCCCTTTGCCCATGGACTGATCGCTGGTCGGAAACCGACAATGGTCCGGTGAGCTCCCCTGCCGCGAACGGCACTCCCCGGACCGACAGCACGCATCCTCGAATTGCCTCAGCCCCCTGATTTCGGCCGCGGTTTTCGCGGGCCGGCGTCGCCGTTGACGCGCGCCCGGTTGTCCTCCAGCCGCGACAGCGGCGTGGCGGACGGCGGACTCGGACATCTGAGCGATCAGAGTACTGACAGCGTCGGCCGCCGATGGTCCACACCAGGGTTATCATTCATCGAATAGTCGAGAAATACTGGCAGATACCGGCCTGTGTACCGGTTCGAGGCGCTCACGGCGCCCGATCCGCGGCAGATGTCCGAGCTCAGATCGGGGGCGGCCCCGGCGGCCCCGGCGACGCCGGCGGCCCGGTCCGGCCGCGTCCTGTGCGGGTGCTCGGGTCATCGTTCCTCCCTGGGAGGCGTCTGTTCCTGCCGCTTACGAGGATCCTGTACGCATGGACGGGATACAGGGGTGAAAACACCCCGGCCTTGGTAGGAAAAACTCCACCCTGTATCGAGTCGGACGAATCGGCGGGAATTCGTTCGTCGTTCATGTGTGCGGCTAGGGGACCCTAAGGGGTGTGATTGCGGCGGTGGCCGCCGCTAGCTTTGCGATCGCCGGACCGTGCGAAAGAGGCGATACGGATGAGCGGTGAATACGCGATCGAGGCCACCGGCCTGAGGAAATCCTACGGCGACCACGAGGTTCTGTGCGGCGTCGATCTGAGCGTTGAGCGCGGCACTTTGCTCGCCCTGCTCGGCGCGAACGGCGCCGGCAAGACCACGCTGGTGCGCGTCCTGGCCACCCTGGACGCCCCCGATGCCGGCACCGCCGTCATCGAGGGGTTCGACGTGCGCTCCCAGACCCGCGACGTCCGCGAGGTGATCGGCCTGACCAGCCAGGACGCCGCGGTCGACGAGATGCTCACCGGCCACGAGAACCTGGTCCTGATGGGCCGGCTGTTCCACCTGGGCAAGGACGCCGCGCAGGCCCGCGCCGCCCGGCTGCTGGAGGTCTTCGGGCTCACCGAGGCCGCCGACAAGCCGGTGTCCTCCTACTCCGGCGGGATGCGCCGCCGCCTGGACATCGCCGTGAGCCTGCTCGGCTCGCCCGCGGTGCTGTTCCTGGACGAGCCGACCACCGGCCTGGACCCGCGCAGCCGGCAGGCCCTGTGGGAGACCATCAGGAAGCTGCTGGCCGCCGGCACCACGATCCTGCTGACCACCCAGTACCTGGACGAGGCTGACGAACTGGCCGACCGGATCGTCGTGCTCGACGGCGGCCGCATCGTCGCCGACGGTACCCCCGACGAGCTCAAGCGGCGGATCGGCAGCGAGCGCCTGGTGCTCACGCTGCCCGACGCCGCGGCGGTCGCCCGGGCCCTGAGCCTGACCGGCGGGACCGGCCTGGACGGCAGCCGCGTCAGCGTGGCGGTCGAGGATCCGGCGCAGGTGCGCCGGCTGCTGAACGAGGCCGACGACATCGGCCTGCCGCTGCTGTCGGTGCGGTTGCAGGCGCCGACGCTCGACGACGTGTTCCTGACCCTGACCGCCGACCGCGGGGGAGAGGCGAGATGACGACGACCCTGACCGGACGCGGACGCGCAGCGGGCTCGGGACCCGGTTCCGGACTGACTGGCGGCACCGGCTCCGGCGCCCCGATCGGCGCCGGCCGCATCCCGCGCTCGCAGCTGGGCCACGCCCTGGCCGACAGCCGGGTCCTGCTCGGCCGCGACCTGAAGCACCTGCTGCGCAACCCCGAGCAGTTCTTCCAGGCGATCTCCCTGCCGATCATCCTGACCCTGCTGTTCCGCTACCTGCTCGGCGGCGCGATCAACGGCGGCGGACAGCCCTACATCGACTACGTCCTGCCCGGCTTGATGGCCATCACCATCGGCTTCAACTCCACCACCACCGTCGTCGGCGTCACCGCCGACCTGCGCGGCGGTCTGGTCGAGCGCTTCCGGTCGATGCCGGCCACCACCCCGGCGGTGCTGATCGCGCACGTGGCCGCCGGGGTGCTGCGCAACGTGGTGTCGCTGACCGTGATGATCGCGGTCGGACTGGCGGTGGGCTTCCGCCCGCACGCGGGCCTGGGCGGCTGGCTCGCCGCGGCCGGCCTGCTCCTGCTGCTGGCGATCGCCATGTCCTGGCTCGCGGCCCTGCTCGGGGTGCTCGCCACGACCGTGGAGGGGGCCAACGGCCTGGGCATGATCCTGGTGTTCGTGCCCTACCTCACCAGCGCCATGGTCCCGACCGCGACCATGCCCGCCGCTCTTCGCGCGGTCGTCGACAATCAGCCGCTCACGCCGCTGATCGACGCCGTCCGCAAGCTTCTGGCCGACGCCCCGTCGGGCGGCTCCGCGATCGCGGCGTCGCTGTGGTGGGTCGGCATCCTGGCCGTCACGGTGCCCGGCACGCTCCGGCTGTTCGAGCACCGGGCGCGGCGCCGCCGGTAGCGGCGCCGACGGCGGCCCCCCGGGCCCGGCTCCGGCCGCGGCGCCTTCCCCCCTCGCCGCGGTCGGGGCCCGGGGCTGAGCTGTCTCTATAGGTGTTTCGGTGTCGGTGTCGGTATCGCTGTGCGGCACATCAACGGGTGTCTTCGACGAGGAAGGTTCAGTCGCGTGTTCAAACGTGTCGCCATCGTCAACCGCGGGGAGTCCGCGATGCGGCTCATCAAGGCCGTGCGGGCCCTGGCCGCCGAGACCGGGGAGCGGATCGAGACCGTCGCCCTGTACACCGACGTCGACCGGACCGCCACGTTCGTGCGCGAGGCCGACCTCGGGTACGACTTGGGGCCGGCCGCGGCCCGGCCGTATCTGAACCTGGAGATCCTGGAGCGCGCGCTGCTCGCCACCGGCGCGGACGCGGCCTGGGTGGGCTGGGGCTTCGTCGCCGAGGACCCGGCCTTCGCAGAGCTCTGCGACCGGATCGGCATCACCTTCGTCGGCCCGGACCCCGAGGCGATGCGCCGGCTCGGCGACAAGATCGGCGCGAAGCTGATCGCCGAGGAGGTCGGCGTGCCGGTGGCGCCGTGGAGCCGCGGTGCGGTGGAGACCCTCGACGCCGCGCTGGCCGCGGCCGAGGACATCGGCTACCCGCTGATGCTCAAGGCCACCGCCGGCGGCGGCGGGCGCGGCATCCGCGTGGTGCACGACGCCGAGACCCTGACCGACGCCTACGAGCGCACCAGCGCCGAGGCGGCGCGGGCCTTCGGCTCCGGCGTCGTCTTCCTGGAGCGGCTGCTCACCGGGGCCCGGCACGTCGAGGTCCAGGTGATCGCCGACGGCCAGGGCACGGCCTGGGCCCTGGGCGTGCGCGACTGCTCGATCCAGCGCCGCAACCAGAAGATCATCGAGGAGTCGGCCTCGCCGGTCCTGGCGCCCGAGCAGGCCGCGGAGCTGAAGTCCTCGGCCGAGCGCCTGGCCCTGGCCGTCGGCTATCGGGGCGCGGCGACCGTGGAGTTCCTGTACCACCAGGCGAGCCGGCAGTTCGCCTTCCTGGAGGTCAACACCCGGCTCCAGGTCGAGCACCCGATCACCGAGTGCACCACCGGCTTCGACCTGGTCGCCGCGCAGTTGCACGTGGCCTCCGGCGGCAAGCTCGACGGCGAGCCCCCGGCCGAGCGCGGACACGCCGTCGAGGCGCGGTTGAACGCCGAGGACCCGGACCGCGACTTCGCCCCGGCCCCGGGCCGGATCATCCGGCTGGACCTGCCCGCCGGGCCCGGTATCCGGGTCGACACCGGAGTGGCGCAGGGCGATGTCATCCCGGCCGACTTCGACTCGATGATCGCCAAGGTCATCGCCTACGGCCGGGACCGCGAGCAGGCCCTGGGCCGGCTGCGTCACGCCATGGCGCAGACCTCTGTCGTCATCGAGGGCGGAGCCACGAACAAGAGCTTCGTGCTGGAACTGCTCGACCGGCCCGAGGTGATCGACGGCAGCGCCGACACCGGCTGGATCGACCGGGTCCGCGCCGAGGGCGGCCTGGTCCGGCACCGGCACAGCGGAGTCGCGCTCGCGGCCGCCGCCATCGAGGCCTACGGCGAGGCCGAGGCGCTGGAGCGGCGCCGGCTGCTGGACACCGCCTCCGGCGGCCGTCCGCAGGTCCGCCACGAGAGCGGGCGTCCGCTCGACCTGAAGCTGCGCGGCGCGAGCCACCGGGTCCGCGTCGCGCGGATCGACGCGCACCGGTACCGCGTCCTGATCGCATCAGGGGACGAAGTCCGGACCGCCGACGTCGGCCTCGAACGCTTCGACCGGCACACCGGCCGGATCACCGTCGACGGCCGCCGCCACCGCCTGCTCACCGCCACCCACGGCCCGGTCCACCTCGTCGAGGTGGACGGCGTCGCGCACCGGGTCAGCCGCGACGAGGGCGGCGTGGTCCGCTCCCCGGCCCCGGCACTGGTCGTGGCCGCGCCGGTCGAGGTCGGGGCGCTGGTCGAGGCCGGTTCCCCGGTGCTGGTGCTGGAGAGCATGAAGATGGAGACGGTGCTGCGCGCGCCGTTCAAGGCCCGCCTGAAGGAGCTCACCACGGCCGTCGGCAGCCAGGTGCAGGCCGGCGCGGCACTGCTGCGGCTGGAGCCGGTCGCCGACGACGAGGCCGGCTCCGGCGAGGCCGCTGCTTCCGCTGCTTCCGCTGCCTCCACCGCTGCCTCCGCCGCTGCCTCCGCCGGCCCCGACCCGTCGTCGGCTCTGGACCTGCCCGCCGCCCCCGACCCGGCCCCCCTGGCCCGGCGCCTGGCCCGCGGCCAGCAGGACCTGCGCGGCCTGCTGCTCGGCTACGACGTCGACCCGCACGATGAGCGCCGCGTCCTGGAGGACTACCTCGCCGCGCGCCGGGAGGCCGTCGAGGAAGGCCGGGAACCGCAGGCCGCGCAGACCGTTCTGGCCGCGGAGATCGCGCTCGTCGAGGTCTTCGCCGACCTCGCCGAGCTCAGCCGCAACCGCCCGGCGGCCGAGGAGTTCGGCGGCCACGACCAGGGCCACGTCCACAGCGCCCGCGAGCACTTCCACACCTACCTGCGGAGCCTGGACGCCGAGCGCGCGGGCCTGCCCCCGGCGTTCGAAGCCAAGCTCGCCAAGGCGCTGGCGCACTACGGCCTCACCGACCTGAAGCCCGCGCCGGAGCTGGAAGCCGCGGTGTTCCGCGTCTTCCTGGCCCAGCAGCGCGCCTCCTCCGAGGCCGCGGCGATCGCGGCCCTGCTGCGCGCGTGGCTGCAGGAAGGCCCGCCGCCGCAGGCGCTGCGCCAGCCGGTCGGGCTCGTCCTGGAGCGCCTGATAGCCGCCACACAGGTGCGCTTCCCGAACGTCGCCGACCTGGCGCGCGGCGTGGTCTACGCCTGGCTCGGGCAGCCGCTGCTGCGCCGCAACCGCGCGCGGGTCTACGACGGGGTTCGCAGGCATCTGCGCTACCTGGACGAGAATCCGCAGGCCGCCGACCGCGCCGAGCGGGTCGCCGAGATGGTGCGCGCCACCGAACCGCTGGTCCGGCTGCTCGGCCAGCGGCTGGTGCGCGCCGGGCTGGACAACACGGTGATGCTGGAGGTCCTGAGCCGCAGGTACTACGGCAACAAGGGGCTGACCGGCATCCGCACCGCCGACGCCGCCGGCTGCCGGTTCGTGGTCGCCGACCGCGCCGACTCCCGGGTGGTCTCGGTCGCGGTCCGCTTCGAAGGGCTCGACGACGCGCTGGCCGGCCTCGCGCAAGTGGCCGGCGTCGAGGATCCGCCGGTCGACGTGGACGTCTACCTGTCCTGGGAGAAGCAGCCGGAGGACGACGACGCGATGGCGGCCGCGCTGTACGAGGCCGTCACCGCGCATCCGCTGCCGTGGCAGATCCGGCGCCTGACCGCGACGATCGCCGGGCACGGCGGCGCGGTGATGCACCACCACGTCACCTTCCGGCCCTCGCCCGACGGGCTGCGCGAGGACCGCCTGATCCGCGGGCTGCACCCCTACATCGCCCAGCGCATGCAGATCGAGCGGCTCAGCGAGTTCGACCTGACCCGGCTGCCCTCCTCCGACGAGGACGTCCAGCTGTTCCAGTGCGCCGCCAAGCAGAACCCGGCCGACGGCCGTCTCATCGCCTTCACCCAGGTCCGCGACCTGACCGAGCTACGGGAGGACGACGGCCGCCTGGTCGCGCTGCCGACCGCCGAGAACGCCGTCGCCGCCTGCCTGGACTCGATCCGCGCCGCGCGCTCGCGGTCGTCGGCGGGGCAGCGCGCCGACACGAACCGGATCGTGGTCTACGTCTGGCCGCCGATCAACCTCACCCGCGCCGAACTCGACGCCATCTTCGCCCGGGTCCGGCCGACCACCGACGGCGCCGGGCTGGAGGAGATCCTGTTCATCGGCCGCACCGGCGACCCGGCCGCCGGCGGGCTGGAGAAGATGGCCGTGCGCGTCACCTTCGGCGCGGCCGGCGTGCGCGAACTGACGGTCGGGGCCCCGCCCGAGGAGCCGATCGCACCGATCGAGGGATACCGGCAGAAGGTCCTGCGCTCGGCCGCCCGCAACACGGTCTACCCCTACGAACTGACCGGCCTGCTCGGGGACTTCGCCGAACACGACCTCGACGACGCCCACCGGCTGGTCCCGGTCGACCGGGCGAAGGGTCTCAACCGGGCCGCGATCGTCGCGGGCGTGATCACCACCGCGACCGAGCGCTACCCCGAGGGCGTCACGCGGGTCCTTCTGCTCGGCGACCCCAGCAAGTCCTTGGGCGCTTTGTCAGAGCCCGAATGCCGACGCGTGATCGCCGCTATGGACCTCGCGGAGCAGATGCGGGTTCCTGTGGAGTGGTACGCGTTGTCCTCCGGTGCCCGCATCTCGATGCAGTCGGGTACGGAGAACATGGACTGGGTCGCGGCCGCGTTGAAGCGGATCGTGGAGTTCACCCAGGATGGCGGCGAGATCAATGTGGTGGTGAACGGCATCAATGTCGGCGCGCAGCCGTATTGGAACGCCGAGGCCACGATGCTGATGCACACGCGCGGTGTCCTGGTCATGACTCCGGACTCTGCGATGGTGCTGACCGGTAAGCAGGCGCTGGACTTCTCCGGTGGCGTCTCGGCCGAGGACAACTTCGGCATCGGCGGCTATGACCGGGTGATGGGACCGAACGGCCAGGCGCAGTACTGGGCCCCGAACCTGACCGCCGCGCGCGATGTCCTGATGGCGCACTACGACCACACCTACATCGCCCCCGGCGAATCCGCCCCGCGCCAGGCGTTCACGACCGACCCGACCGACCGCGACGTCTCCGACTTCCTGCACACGGTCGAGGGCAGCGACTTCAAGACCGTCGGCGACATCTTCTCCGCCTCGGCCAACCCCGAGCGCAAGAAGGCATTCGACATCAGGACCGTGATGCGTGCCCTGTCCGACCAGGACCACCCGGTCCTCGAACGCTGGGCCGGCATGGCGGATGCCGAGACCGCGGTGGTACAGGACGCCCACCTGGGAGGCCGCCCGGTGTGCCTGCTGGGCATCGAGTCCAAGCCGGTGCCCCGCCGCGGCTTCCCGCCCACCGACGGCCCCGACGCCTACACCGCCGGCACGCTGTTCCCGCGCTCGTCGAAGAAGGTGGCGCGCGCGATCAACTCGGCGAGCGGCAACCGTCCGCTGGTGGTGCTGGCGAACCTGTCAGGGTTCGACGGCTCCCCGGAGTCGATGCGCAAGCTCCAGCTGGAATACGGCGCCGAGATCGGGCGCGCGATCGTGAACTTCCAAGGCCCGATCGTGTTCTGCGTCATCTCGCGGTACCACGGCGGCGCGTTCGTGGTCTTCTCCAAGGCCCTCAACCCGACCATGACGGTCCTGGCCATCGAAGGCTCCTACGCTTCGGTGCTCGGCGGCGCCCCGGCAGCAGCTGTGGTCTTCTCCGGCGACGTCGCAGCCCGCACCGCCGCCGACACTCGCATCACCGAGCTGGAAGCGCGCACAGCGGCCGCCACCGGCACCGACCGCGCGGCCCTGACCGCCGAACTCGACGAGCTGCGCACCTCGGTCCGCGCCGAGAAGCTCGGCGAAGTGGCGGCGGAGTTCGACCGCATCCACGACATCCGCCGCGCGGTCGAGGTCGGCTCGGTGGACGCGGTGATCAAGGCGGCCGAGCTGCGGCCCGCGATCATCGGGGCGATCGAGGAGCGGCTGGCGGTGGGTGCCGGCGCCTGAGGTATGAGTATCGGCAGCATGGGCACCCGGATGCGTTCCGGGTGCCCATGCCGGCGATATAAGTGTTTACCCTCAGTTGTGCGCTCATTGCAGCATCGAGCGCTTGGTTCGCCATTGTCCCGATGCCGCAGCCACGGTTGAATGACCCCATGCTCACCATCCCCGCCGACATCCTGCACTCGATCCTCGCCCACGCGCGGGCCGAGCATCCTGACATGGCGTGCGGGCTGGTGGCCGGTCCGATCGACTCGGATCGTCCGGAGCGGTTCGTGCGGATGCGGAACGCGGAGGCGTCGACGAGCTTCTGGAGCTTCGACCCGGAGGAGCAACTGCGGACGTGGATTGAGATGGACCGGCGTGACGAGGAACCGGTCGTCATCTACTACTCGCAGAATTGCGCCGGCGCCACGTTGTCGGATACGAGTTTGCGGTTCGCAACCGAGGAGAATGTGCACTACCTCGTGGTTTCCACGTACGAGCAGGCCCGCGAGGAGTACCGCTCCTACCGGGTCCGGGACGGTGTGGCAGTAGGGGAGAAGATCGTCGTCGTCGACGGTGCGCCGGGCTGGCAGCGCCCGTCCTAGCGCTGCCCGCCGCGACCCGCTCGCCTCCAGCCCGCGCCGCGAGCCCTCAGCGCGTCACCACCTCCAGCACCGGCGCGGTCCCGCTCGCGCCATGGCTGGTGGCGAGTATGGTGGCCAGTCCAGCAGTACTCTGCGACATCGGCGTCTCGGTGTACATGTCGATCCTGGTGGTCGGCGTCGCGATGAACCTGGTCATCGGCGGCCAGGCCCGCGACATCGCCCTGCTGCGGGCCGTCGGCGCGACCCCGGCCCGGATCCGCCGCTCGGCCATGCTGCAGGCGGCGATCGTCTCGGTGCCGTCCTCGATCGCCGGGTATCTGCTGGGCACGGTCTTCGGCGCCGTCTGGGTTTCAGCACTGCGCCACGCGATCATGCCGTCGCGGGTCGTCTTCCACCCCGATGTCGCGGCCCTGCTCATCGTGGCCGGCATCGAGATCGGCACGTCGGTCCTGGGCGCGCTGGTCGCCGCGATCCGCCCCTCGCGGATCCGTCCGGCGGCATGCTCGTTCCCGCCGCGGTGCTCACCCGGCGCCGCGCGATCGCGGTGGTCGGTGCGACCGAATAGGGGCGGGACCGCGCCGCGATCGCGCGATCCCGCCCCGCCCTTCTCTCAGTGCCCGATCTGTGCCCGATCAGTGCCCGATCAGTGCCCGATCAGTGCCCGGTCAGGGCCGATCAGCAGCCGATCAGTCCTTCAACAGCACGAACTTCGCCGTGCTCGTCGCCCCCTTCTTGATCGTCACCGTCTTGACCTGCGGCTGGTACCCGTCCTTGGCGGCGATCACCGTCAGGGGGTTGTTCCGGTAGTCCAGCCACAGCGAGTAGTCGCCGTTGATGTCGGTGTGCAGGGTGTAGTGCGTGGCCCAGGTGTCGATCTGGACCGTGGCCCCGGCCAGCGGGACCGCCGCGCCGCTCGCGTCGGTGTAGGTCACCGATCCGGTGATCTTGCCCCAGGTCGTCGGGGGCTTCACCGTCATCGTCACCGGCACCGCGGTCAGCGGGTAGGGCGTGTCGGAGCTGAGCCCCAGGCTCGCCGTGTACGCCCCGGGCTGCGTGATCGAGGCGTCACCGGCGTCCACGGTGACCTGGAAGGTCCCCGAGGCGCCGGGCGCCAGGGTCAGCGTCGTGGCGCTCTCCGACAGCCACGGCACGTCGGTCGACGGGCCGGTGGTGTAGCCGGGCAGCACCTGCGTGGTCGCCACCGGCGGCGTCAGCGTTCCCTGGCCGCCGCCGACCGTGTAGAACCCCAGCGCGCCGGCGAAGCGGTAGGCGCTGATGTTGGAGTTCGGCAGCGCCGACCAGGCGTCGGCCGCCGGGTCGTAGGCCCAGGACTGGTTGGTCAGGCCGCCGGCCAGCACACCGCCGGTCACCAGCAGCTTGCCGTTGGCGCCGGTGCCGGCCGCGCCCCAGAACGCCGCCGGCGCGGACGCCGCCTTCGTCCAGGCCCCGGTTCCCGGGTCGTAGCTGTACGTGCTCTGGCTCGCCGCGGTCGCCGAGGTCCCGCCGGCGCAGACCAGCTTGCCCGCCAGGTTCGCGCAGGACAGCCACGCCGTGGACTCCGGGTACGCGGCCAGCTTGCTCCACGTCCCGGCCCCGGCGTCGAACGCGTACACGTCGGTGGTGCCGCAGGTGGAGGTGCAGCCGCCGACGACGTACAGCGTCGAGCCGATCACCGCGCTGCCGGAGCCGGCGTACGGCGTCGGGGCCGCCGGGCCCGTGCTCCACTGGTTCGCCGCCGGGTCGTAGACCTCCATCTTCGGGTCGGGGTTGCCGGAGGTGTCCCACCCGCCGACCACGTACAGCTTGCCGCCGATGAACCCGTGCGCCGGCGACTCGCGGGTGTCGGTCGCCGAGGCCAGCGTCGTCCACGCGCCCGAGACCGGATCGAAGGAGTACAGCTTGCTGGAGTCGTTGGCGCCGTCGAAGCCGAACCCGGAGTAGAGCTTGCCGCCGGCGAAGTCGGCGATGTTGTCCTGGATCAGCGTCGGGAAGTTCGCCAGCGGCTGCCAGTTGTCACCGGAGGTGGTCGCGGTCGGGTGCACGGCCGCCGCGCCGGGCTTCTTCGAGGCCACCAGCGCGCTGCCGGTGGTCACGTGGGCCGGCACGATCTGCGTCGGCGCCGCCGGGACGTCCTGCATCACGAACCCGCCGGGCTGCTCGCTGACGTTCAGCGTCGCCGGCGCGGTGCCGGTGTTCTTCACCGTGACCGTCTGGGTGGCGTTCCCGCCCCACGCCACGGTCTTGGACACCGATCCCGGCGTGACCGCCAGCCGCCCGGCCTTGAGGCTGAAGTCGGCCTCGACGACCTTGGACTTGGCGATCGCGGCCGTCGCGGTGCCCGCGGTGTAGTGGCCCTTGGCCGCGGTCAGCGGCACCGAGCCGGTGGTCGGCGAGAAGAACCAGTAGAACGCGCCCTTCATCGCCGGGTCCGCGGTGGCCGCGGAGGTCCCGCCGACGGTCGGCGCCGCGGTCTCCGACACGCTCACGCCGGCCAGCGGGCCCTTGGTGTTGGCGTCGGTGACCTGGCCGATCACCAGGCCGCCGGACACCGGGTCGCAGGTCGGCGTGCCGATCAGGACGTTGTCGACCTCCCAGTAGTAGGCCCAGGTGCCGGTGTAGTGGAACCGGACCTGCACCTGCGTCTTGCCCACCGCCTGCGGCAGCGGGACGCTCACCTTGGTGCCGGTGACGGCCGTGGTGCTCTGCGACCACACCGCCGACCAGGTCGCCCCGTTGTCCACGCTGACCTCGACGGTCGCCGTGGAGTTGCCGTAGGGCTTGTAGTACGTCGCGAAGTCCAGCTCCGGCGTAGCGACCCCGGACAGGTCGGCGACCGGAGAGGTCAGGTACGTGTCCTGCGAGTTGCCGGTGCCCAGGTGGTCGCTGTCGACGATCGCGAAGCCGCCGGCACCGGTGGTGAGGTTGCCGCGCTTGCCGGGGTCGTCGAACTCCCAGCCGCCGGAGGCGGTGTTGTCCGTGACGGTCCAGCCGGCCGGGGCCGTCGTCCCGTCGAACGTCTGGTACTGCCCGGTGTGGCCCACCTGGTAGCCGGCGGCCGTGCAGGTCGCGGGATCCACCTTCACCGAGATCGGCTGGGACACCGCCGAGACGCCCACCGTCACTGGTGTGTCCGTGGGCTGATACCCGGGGTAGGCGGCGGTCGTGTGCAGCTGGTAGGTCTTGTTCACCGGCAGCTGGATCGAGTACGCCCCGGTCTTCGGGTTCGTGTACACCGGGCCGCCCGGCATGCCGTCCACCGAGATCGTCGCGTACAGCGGCCATCCCTGGCCGGAGCCGTCGGTCACCTTGCCGGTCACCGCCACCCGGGCCACGGCCGCGAGCGTGAAGTTCTCCGCGACGGTGGCGCCGTCGGCGACCACCACGCCGTCCACCGACTGGTCGGCGTAGCCGAAGGCGCTGACGCCGATCGTGTAGGTGCCCGGGGTCACGGACAGCGAGTAGCTGCCGTCCGCGGCGGTCGTCGTGCTCGCCGTCCCGGCCGAGATCTCGGCGCCGGCGACCGGGTTCGTGCCGTCGGTGACCTTGCCGGAGACCAGGCCGTGCGGGCCGCTGCTGAACGCCGCCAGGCCGTTGGGCGTGCCCAGGCCGGTCGGGCCGTCGTAGCCGGGACCGGCGGTGCACAGGTACGACGGGGTGCAGGTGCTCGTCGAGCCCTGCGTCACGTCGTTGAGGGAGGACGGCTTGGCGTAGGGGTAGGCGTTGGGGTAGGTCCCGGCGCCCGGTGCGCCGGCGTCCGCGTAGACCCCGGAGATCAGCGGCGCGGAGACGCTGGTGCCGCCGTAGACCTGCCAGCCGGTGGCCTGGTAGGTGTCGTAGACCGACACCCCGGTGGCCGGGTCGGCGACCGCGGACACGTCCGCGACCGTGCGCATCGTGCAGCCGGTGTCCTTCTGGAAGCTCGGCTTCGGCTCGTACAGCGAGCAGCCGGAGCCCGGGCCGCCGTAGGAGTTCGACCACACCGACTCCGACCAGCCGCGCGCGCTGGTGTCCTTCACCAGCGAGGTGCCGCCGACGGAGGTGACGTACTGCGAGGCCGCCGGGTAGGCGACGCCGTAGGAGCCGTCGCCGGAGCTGGCGATCACCGCCACACCCGGGTGGTTGTAGTACGGGTCCATCGACGTGGCCTCGGACGGGTCCTCACCGCTGCCCGGGGTCGAGGTGTAGTTCGAGCCGTAGGAGTTGGACACGTAGCCGGCGCCCAGCGCCACGGCCTCGTCGACGCTCGCGCCGAGGTCGGTGAAGTTCGGGGTCGCGGCCTCGACCAGGATGATGTGCGCCCGCGGCGCGATCGCGCTGACCATGTCCAGGTCCAGCGAGATCTCCCCGGACCAGCCGGCGTCCGGGGTCGGGTAGCTGGTGCCGCCGGTCTGGTCGACCTTCTTGAAGCAGCCGTTGGCGGTGGTGCACGCCGGCAGGCCGAACTGCGTCCGGTACAGCCCCAGGTCGGCCTCGGCGTTCGGGTCGTCGTAGGCGTCGACGATGGCGACCGTCGCCCCGGCGCCGCCGTCGGCCGGCAGGTTGTAGGCGCTGAGCAGATCGGACGGGCCGAACCCGGCGGGCGCGGTGTTCGCGCGCACCAGGCCGGTGGCACCGGCTATGTCAGTGCGCTGCAACGCGAAGCAGGTGAAGGCGTCCTTGGTCGCCGGCGGGCAGACCGACCGCGCCTCGGGCTTGGCCCCGGTGAGGGTCGCGGGCTTGGCGGCGGGGGCCGGCGCTTTCGCCGGGTTCGCGCGGCCGACGTCCGCGGCGGCGCTGGTGACGCCGGTCGTTAACGCCAGTGCGGCGGCCAGGGCGAGCACCCTGCCCAGGCGTGAGGGATGGGGGATGTGCAACTTCGGCTCCTTGGGATGGCGGTGGCTGCCATGCCGCGGCGCCGCTCGGCACGGCGCCACGCTGCGCTGTGCCCTAGCAGAGGTGAGGATGTCCTGAGGTTTGGACGTCGCATTGTCAGGAGTCTGATCAGACTGTGAATTGGAGTGTGGCTGAAGGTAAAGGTTCTGTCCATACTCCAAATCGGAGATGTCCTCGGTTTTCGCGACCAGGCCGGGCAAATGCGCTTCAGTCGCTCAGAGGTTGACGGCCGGCCGGCGCGCGTTGAGGTTGTCCGGGCTTTCCTCAGCGTTTCGGCCAGAACCACAGCGGCGAGTCGAGCAGCCCCTGGCCGGGAAGCACGGTCTCGCCGTTCACCTTCTCCAGCTCGACCAGGTCCACATCGCGCCGCAGCCCCGCCGCGGCGCGCCCGATGGCCTCGATCAGGCCGGCGGAGTGCGAGACCACGATGATCTGGCTGCGCTCCGACCCCGCCGCGATGAGCGTGCCGAGCGGCCGCAGCAGGTCCGGGTGCAAGCTGGTCTCCGGCTCGTTCAGGACCATCAGGTCGGCGGGCCGCGGCGTCAGCAGCGCGGCGACCAGGAGCAGGTAGCGCAGCGTGCCGTCGGACAGCTCCGCCGCGCCGAGCGGCCGCAGCAGCCCGTGCTGCCACAGCTCGAGCGAGAACCGGCCGTCCGCCCCGACCCGGATCTGGAGCCGGCTGCCCGGGAACGCGCTGTCGATCGCCTCGGCCAGCTCCTCGCGCGGGCCGGTGGCGATGATGGTCTGGAGCGCGGCGGCCAGGTCGGCGCCGTCGTGCGCGAGCACCGGGGTCCGGGTGCCGACCTGCGGAGCCCGCGCCGGAGCGTCGGCGTCGGTACGGAAGTGGTCGTAGAACCGCCACGAGCGGATCCGGTCCCGCACCCGGAACAGTTCGGGGGCGGCCTCGGGGTCGGCGAACTCGCTGAGCATGCTGTCGAACGGCTGGATCGGATACGGCTTCGGAGCCCACTTCCCGTCGGCCCCGCGGATCCTGACGACGTCGTTGTGCCGCTCGATGAGCGAGGCCGCCGGCCGCAGCACCGGCCCGCTCCACACCGCCTCGGTCTTGATCGCCGGATCCAGGTCGAACTTGGCGGCCTCGGGCTCCCCGCTCGGGATCGGCAGCCCGAGGTCGATCGCGTAGCCGAACTCCTCGCCGCCGAAGCCGAGGCGCAGCCCGACGGGCGCGGTGCGCACCGTCCCCTGCGCCCTGCGGCCCGCCTTCGTGCCCTGCTCCGGCCCCGCCCACAGCGTGGACCGCAGCCCGCCTTCGCGGGCCAGCGCCGCCACCGCGCCGTTGCGTGAGACGTCGGCCAGCAGCCGCACGGCCCGGTACAGGCTGGACTTGCCACTGCCGTTGGCCCCGGTGACCACCGTCAGCCGGCCGACCGGGATGCACAGGTCGCGCAGCGAACGGTAGTTCTCGACGGCCAGCGTGGTGATCATGGCTTCGACCGTAGACGAGGCCGGTGACAGGCGCGCGGCAGGCGGCGCTGGTCCTCGGCCGGGGTCAAGCCCGGTGGAACACCCGTTTCCCGGCCACTGCCGATCACCTACACTCGCCGCGACGTCACATCGGCGACCAAAGGATGGCAGAGGGACCACATGGGGCTGACACCACCGGATCCGGCCAAGGCCGCCGATGTCGCGGAGTTCACCGTGTTGCTGAACGAGCTCCGGATCTGGGCGGGAGGACCGTCGTATCGGGCTTTGGCGAAGAAGGCCGGTTCGATGCTGCGGCCGCCCGAGACGGTGTCGCAGTCCACACTCGCCGAGATGTTCCAGCCCAGGAGGCGGCGGCTGAACCAGGACCTCGTCGTGGCGATCACGCGGGCTCTGGGTTTGGCCGAGCCCGATGTCGCCCGGTGGCGGGCGGCCTGCATCCGGGTCCACGCGGCCGCGAAGTCCGGCGGTCCGGTCGGTGTGCTCCGTCAGCTGCCGGCGCATCTGGCCTCCTTCACCGGCCGCGACGCCGAACTCGCACAGTTGCGGAACGCTATCGCGGCACACGACGCGAACGCCGCACCGACCGTCGTCATCTCGGCCATCGAGGGAATGGGGGGAGTCGGCAAGACCCAGTTGGCGGTCCGCGTCGCGCACTTGCTGGTGCAGGAGGGTCGATACGCGGACCTTCAGCTCTTCGTCAATCTCCGTGGCTTCGACGCCGAGCACAGTCCCGCCGATCCCGCAGAGGTCTTGGACACGTTCTTGCGCGCCCTGGGAGTCCCCGCCCAACAGATCCCGGCCGGCCAGAACGAGCGCGCGACGATGTTCCGGGACCGGATCCATGGACGGCACGCGATCGTCGTGCTCGACAACGCCGCCGACGAAGACCAGATCCGACCCCTGATACCGGCCTCGCCGACCTGTCTGGTGCTGGTCACCTCTCGACGCTCCCTCATCGGTCTGGAACACGCCGACCTCCATCTGTTGGACGTCTTCACCGCCGCCGAGGGAATCAGCCTGCTGCGACGGGTCGCCGGGGCCGACCGCGTCGACGCCGAGCCGGCGGCTGCCGCCGCGATCGTCGAGGCGTGCGGCCGGCTGCCCCTCGCGGTGGCGCTGGCCGCGTCCCGGCTCCGGTCTCGGCCGGCCTGGACGCTGGCCCACCTGGAGACGAGGCTCCGTGCCGGAGGTACGGCCGCGCTCGGCCAGGCGCAGCACGGTCCGCGGGCCGCCTTCGACCTCTCCGTCCAGGGTCTCGACCCGCCCGAAAAACGGCTCTTCAGCATTCTGGGGCTGCACCCGGGCCCGGACTTCTCCGCCCACACCGCGGCCGCCCTGGCGGAGATCTCCGTGGCCGAGGCCGCATCAATGCTGGAACGGCTCCTGGACGAGCATCTGCTGGAACAGCGAGTGGCCGACCGTTTCGAGTTCCACGACCTGCTCCGCGCCTACGCGGCCGAGCGGGCGCGCGACGACATGCCCGGCGACGAGCACGACAACGCCCTCCGCCAGCTCATGACGTGGTACATGCTGACCATGGACGCGGCCGGGCGGACGATGAAGCCCGGCCGTTCCCTGCCCGAGTACCGGGGCGCCGCTCCGCGCTTGGCGGCCCTCGACTTCGGCTCCCCGGCCGCGGCGACCGCCTGGTGCGAGCGAGAATCGGCGAACCTCGTGGCGGTCACAGACCATGCCGCCGCGAGGAACACGGCGGTCCTGGGTTGGCGGTTGCCGCTCACCGTGTCGACGTTCCTGGGCGTGAGCGCGAACTGGCGCGAGTGGGAACGGCTGCACCTCCGCGGCCTGGACTGCGCTCAGCAGGTCGGGGATACGGCCGCGCAGATGAAACTGTTGAGCGGTCTCGGTATCTCGGCCGAGCGGCTGGGCGATCTGGCCGCCGCCGAGTCGTACTTGGAACAGGCCCTCGAGCTGGCGCGCCAGCTCGGGGAACAGCGGACCGAGGCCAGCGTCCTGTCCAACCTCGTCGCCATTTACTCCAGGTCCGGCCGGGCCGAGCTGGGCCTGGCCGCGGCCGATCGCGCCGTCGACATCGGACGCGGCCTCGGGGACGTGCACGTCGAGCGGAGCGCCATGCAGAACTCGAGCAGCTGCCTGTTGATGCTGAAGCGGCCGGCCGACGCGCGGGACCGCTTGCTCGAAGCCGTGGAGCTGTACCGGGCGCCGGGCGACGAGATCAGCCTGGGGCTCGTCATGGGCAATATCGGGTTCACCCACATCGCGCTGGGTGAGTACGAGGAGGCCGAGCGGGCGTACCGCCGGTACCTCGAGCTCGGCCGGTCCAGCAACGACCTCCACGGTCAGGCCGAGGCTCTGTGCGGAATCGCCTCGGTACGCAAGGCCACAGGAAAGATGCCCGAGGCGCGCTCACTGTATGAGGAGGCGCTGGTCATCTGCGACCAGATGGGCGGCGCGGAGGCGGTCAGGCTCCGGGAACGTCTGGCGACACCTGACCTCACCCACGCCAGCGATGACGAGTTGTCCTGACGGTCGCTGCGCCGCGCCTACCGCTCCGGCTGACAACTGGGACACCAGTACACGACCCGATCCTGCGGCGGCGTCCCGAGGCTTGAGGTGAGGATCCGCGTCCCGCACCGCCGGCACGGCTGCCGGGCCCGGCCGTAGACCCAGTTCCGGCGGTCGGCGCGGGTGTCCCCGGTCGTGACGTGTCCGTGGCGCAGCCGGTTGAGCGTCAACAGCCGGTGCGCGGTGTCCACGACCTTTTCCAGGCCGGGGACCTCTCCGACCGGTCGCCACGGCGGGACGCGGGCCAGGAAGCTGAGCTCGTTGGCGTAGACGTTCCCCACGCCGGCCAGATTCCGCTGGTCCAGCAGGGCCAGACCCAGCGGCACGGAGGGATCGGCGGTCAGCCGCCGCAGCGCCTCGGCGGGGTCCCAGTCCGGGCCGAGCAGGTCCGGGCCCAGATGGCCGACGGCGCTCGCCTCCTCGGCGGTGGCGAGCAGTTCGACGACCGGCAGCCGGTAGCCGACGGCGGTGCTGCGCGCGGTGCCCAGCACGGCGCGGATCTGCCATCCGGGACCGCCGCTCCATCGCTCGCCGGCCCGGTAGACGGCCCAGCGTCCCTCCATCCGCAGGTGCGTGTGCAGCGTCAGCCCGCCCTCGAGCCTGGTCAGCAGGTGCTTGCCCCGAGCGACGGTCTCCAGCACCCGGCGGCCGGCCAGATCGGTGGTGGCCAGGGCCGGGACGCGCAGGTCGGCGCGGACCAGATCGTCGCCGGTCAGCGCCTCGTGCAGCTGCGCGGCGGTCCGGAAGACCGAATCACCCTCGGGCAACGGACCTCCTGCGTGCGGCGGGGGAGAAAGTGAGCAGACAGACCCGGCCATTTTACCGGCGCCGCGCCCCGATCCGGCGCTACTTGGCCAGCCCGGACACCAAGTTGATCGAGGTGGCGATGATGACCGCACCGAGCGGGAACGAGATCCAGGCGTGGCGCAGGGCCGCGCGGCGGATCTCCTTGGTCTGCAGATCGGTGTCGGAGACTTGGAAAGTCATCCCGATGGTGAACGCCAGATAGGCGAAGTCGCTGTACTGCGGCGGCTCGGTCTCGTTGAAGTCGATGCCGCCGGGGGTGCCCTGGTAGTACATCCGCGCGTACTTGAGGGTGAAGACGGTGTGGACCAGCGCCCAAGAGACGAAGACCGAGAAGACCGCCAAGGCGGCTTGGACGTAGCGGTCGTTCCCGGGGGCGTGCGAGGCCCCGAACAAGACGATGCCGACCGCCGCCAGGCTGGCCACGGCCACCCCGATCAACAGGGCGTCGGCCAGGTCGCGGCTGGGGTTCTCGTCCTGCGCGTGGGCCCGGGTCTGAGCCGGGCCCAGCGGCCACACCACCTGCCACGTCCAGATTCCGAAGACGAGCGCCAGCACGTCCCAGCCGATGAGCGGGGCTGTGCGCCCCGCTCCCGACAGCGTCGCCACGGCCCCGGCGAGCAGGCCCGCGCCGAGCGCCGTGGCGAGCCTGGTGCCGGCGGCGGCGGAGACGGTCAACCGCCGACCATCGCGGTGATGATGGTCCGGTACTCCAGCAGGGCCAGCCGCAGGTCCTCGGTGTCCCCGGCCCCGTCGGCCCCGGCGGCGGCGATCTGCGCGCGGCGCTGCTCGACGGCGTCCTGGTACGCGGTGAGGACTTCGGTGAGGAGCGCGTCGGCCTCCGTGACGGAGCGGTGCGGGTCCTCGACGAAGGTGACCTGGACCGAGGACCAGCGGTCGATGAAGGCCTCGGCGGAGGTCAACCCCATCAGTGGTTCGGCGAGGGTGTCCGCGGCTGGGGCGGCGGTGGTAGCGGTCGCAGCGATGGCGGCGGATTCGGTCTGGACCGCCGTGTCGAAGCCGGGCTCGGCCGCGGTGTCGAAGCCGGGCTCGGCCTCGGTCTCGGCCTGGTCCTGAGCATCGGCTTCAGCGCCGGCCAGGGTTGCGGCCTGGGCATCGGCTTCAGCGCGGGCCTGGGCCTCGCCGTGCGCCTCAGCTTCAGCCTCAGCCCGGGCCTCGGTGTCGGAGCCGGTAACCGTGTCTTCCGCGTCTTCCCGGTCTTCCGCACCGCTGTCGAATCCGGGCGAGGTGTAGGTGACCGTGCGGAACCCGTTCTCGGCCGGCGCCGCCTCCTCCTTCTCCTCGTCGGCGTCGGCGCCCTCGTGGGCTTCGGCTTCGGCGAATGCGGGCTCTCTGGATTCCTCTTCGTCGATGTCCGCATGCTTCGTGCCGGCGCGGTCCACCGCAGCATCCTCACTCATCGAGCCACCTCCATGTTGGTCGCCGTCTCCGATACCGAATCCGAGCTCTGACTCTCCTGCCGTCCCTCGTCCCGGCCGGCCGCGGCCAGCATCTCGTCGAAGAGCGCGGCGTACTTCTGGAACGCCTGGCGCATGTCCTCGGTGGACGTGCTCCGGACATCCGTCTCCGTCGCCTGCCGCACCTGGATCGCCTCGCGGTAGCCCGAGACAGAAGCCGCGTGCGGGACGGAGAGCAGTTCGAGCAGAGCCTCGCCGTCGCCGCCCGGGTAGCCCCGGAACCGGGCCAGGCGGACCACCAGCGCCTCGGCCTCGTTCAACGCGGCGGCGGGATCGTCGACGAACGATTCCTGCGCCTGCCGCCAGTCCTGCGCGTACCGGTCACGCTCCTGGGCGGCCAGCGGCCTCAGTGCGAGGTTCGCATAGGCGCGCCGACGCCGGCCCAACTCCTTGTCGGCGGCCCGGCGGCTGCCCTCCTGCTCGACGAGAGCCTCGTATTCCGGGCCGAAAGCGGCACGCTTCCGGCGCCGGTCGTACTCCACGGCCGCGGCGATGACGAGGCCTGCGATGACGACGATCGCCACCAGTGCACCGATGATCATGACGCCTCCCTGAGTCGGGATACCGTGTGACCAAAGCGCGGGACTTCAAACGCCGGAGCGAACAGACAGCACCAGCTTGCCGGTCGTCCGTCCGGTCGCGCCCCGCCGCTGCGCCTCGTCGGCCTGCTCCAGCGGCAGCACGGCGTCCACGTGGACCCGCAGCCGGCCCTGTTCGACGAGCCCTGCGATCGCCGCCATCCCGGCCTGGTCGGCCTCGACGGTCAGGTGCTTCACGCGCACGCCGTAGTCCTTCGCCTGCGCCACCACCTGCTCCCGCTTCGCGAACACGATGGCGACGAGGGTGCCGCCGCGCCGCATCGTGCGCAGCGAACGCAGGCTGTAGTCGCCGCCGACCGCGTCGAAGACCATGTCGACGTCCCGGACGGTCTCGGCGAAGTCGGTCGTGGTGTAGTCGATCACCTCGTCGGCACCCAGGCCGCGGACGAACTCGTGCTTGCCGGCGCTGGCCGTGCCGATCACATACGCGCCCCGCGCTTTGGCGATCTGCACGGCGACGTGGCCCACCCCGCCGGCCGCGGCGTGAATCAACACACGGTGACCGGGCTGGACATCGGCGGTGTCGACCAGCGCCTGCCACGCCGTGAGCGCGACCACCGGCAGCGCCGCCGCGTGGACGTGGTCGAGGCCCTCCGGCTTGTGCACGAGGTTCCGCGCCGGAGCCGCGGCGTACTCGGCGTAGCCGCCGGCGCCGCGCGGATAGTCGAGCATGCCGAAGACTTCGTCGCCCGGTTCGTAGATCGTGACGCCGACCCCGACCGCCTCCACCACGCCGGAGACGTCCCACCCGACCACGAACGGCGGCCGGCCCAGATACAGGCCGGTGTTCCGGTGCAACCAGTCGGTCGGGTTCACCCCGGCGGCGTGCACCCGCACCAGGACGTCGGTCGGCCCGAGCGCCGGCAGCGGCCGTTCGACGACGGACAGGACTTCGGGGCCGCCCAGGACTTCCTGACTGATCGCGCGCATCGCTGTATTCCTTCTTCTTGACGAGGTCAGAGCTGCTTTCAAGACCATTTTCGAGGCCGCGGCCGGAGCCCTGAAAGTGTCCGAAGCGACGATGTGCGCAAAGATTTGGCCATGCCCGTTGCCCGGACGCCAGCCCCGAACCCCCACCGCGTCGTCGTGCTTGCCCTCCCGCAGGTGTTCCCGTTCGAACTCGGCATCCCGGCCCGCGTCTTCGGCTCCGCCCGCGGTCCCGACGGCGCGCGGCTGTACGAGGTCGTCACGTGCTCGCCCGACGGCGGTCCGGTCACCACCGCCGCCGACTTCACCGTCTGCGTCGGACACGGCATCGAGGCACTGACCACCGCCGACACCCTGGTGGTGCCGCCGTTCGCCTGGGAGCCCGCGGGCCCCGGCGGTCCCGGCGGGAGCGACCCGGCGCTGCCGGTCGGCGTCTTCGCGGCCCTGCGCCCGGGAACCCGCGTCGTGTCCATCTGCACCGCCGCCGTCTTGCTGGCGGCGGCCGGTCTGCTCGACGGCCGCCCGGCGACCACGCACTGGGAGGAGGCCGAGGCCTGCCGCCGGCTGTTCCCCGCCGTCGACTGGGACGCCGATGTGCTGTTCGTCGACGACGGCGACGTCCTCACCTCGGCGGGCGTGGCCGCTGGTGTCGACCTGTGCCTGCACCTCATCCGGCGCGACCACGGCAGCGCGGTCGCCAACCGGGCCGCTCGCCACTGCGTGGTCCCGCCGTGGCGCGAGGGCGGCCAGGCCCAGTACATCGAACGCGCCGTCCCCGGTCCGACTGATGCCTCGACCTCTGGCACCCGCGCCTGGGCCATGCAGCGCCTGGACCAGCCGCTACCGCTGGACGAGCTGGCGCGCCACGCGGGCATGAGTGTTCGTACCCTGACTCGCCGCTTCCGCCAAGAGGTCGGCATGACCCCTGTCGACTGGCTCATCCAGCAGCGCGTCGAGTACGCCCGGCACCTGTTGGAAACCAGCGACCTGCCCATCGACCGCCTGGCCCGCAGCGTCGGTTTCGGAAGCTCGGCTTCGCTGCGGGGCCACTTCCACGCGGCAGTCGGTGTCTCGCCGCAGGCCTATCGCAAGACGTTCCAAGGGGAGCATCCAGTTCCTACGGGCCCAGCGGCTCTTTCAGCCGCAGCAGCAAAGCCTTTGGCGCGACTCTGACATCCAGCACAGGTGCGTCCGCAAGCGGTTCCCCATCGGCTTCCCGCCGCAGTGGACGCTGGGCGCGCACCACGATGTGCCGGCCTCGGAGCTGCTCCACGGCCGGCGAGCGGCCCTGCCCCCGCATCAGGTGCACGACGACCGACGCCCACCCCAGGACCGTGCGCGGGGCGAGGATCGCGACCTCCAGCACACCGTCGTCGGGTCGGGCGTCCGGGAACAGCGATATGCCGCCGTGCAGCGCGCCGACGTTACCGATGACCACGGTGCGGATGTGCTTGTGCCGGGTGAGGTGGCCGTCCACCTCGACCGTCGCGGCGAAGCCCCGGTCCGCCAGATGCCGGACCAGCGAGACCACGTAGGCCGGCCAGCCGATCCGGCGCTTCAGCCGGTGGGGAGCGTCCTGCACCATCGCGGCGTCCAGGCCGGCGCCCGCCATCCCGACCATCACCCCGTCGTCCAGCCGGCCCACGTCCACGGCCTGGTCGACGCCGTTGACCGCGACCGCCACCGCCTCGGCCGGATCGCGCGGGACGCCCAGGTTGCGGGCCACCAGATTCCCCGTCCCGATCGGCACCACCGCCATCGGTATCCCGGTCCCGGCCAGGGCCGCCGCGCAGGCGCTCACCGTCCCGTCGCCGCCGCACACCACGACGAGCCGCGCGCCGTCGGCCAGCGCCGTGCGCACCGCTTGGCCTCCGGGGTCGTCGCTGGTGGTGGCGTACACCTTCGGCGGTGGATCGCCGCGCTCGCGCAGTGCCCACCGCAGCAGATCGCGCGGGTCGTCCCCGCGCAGTGCCGCGAGCTTGCCTTCATGGACCACGAGCGCCACCTGATTCACCGCCCCCTTCTAGCCGCGCGGCGCCCGACCCAAACAGCGCATGATTACGCGCGTCGCGGACATCCGGCCCCCCATGTCGACCACGACGAAAGTGCCGCAGACCCGGACCATGTCCGGCGAGCATTTGTCTGCGGATGACGCTTGGCGCACCCTGCGCCGCACCGGGACCGGAACACTGCTGCGCGACGCGTTCGTCCGGCTGCGCTACGGCGACGGCTTCAGCCATGCCCGCGCCCTGGGCCTGCAGATGGCGCTCACCGCCATACCCGGCCTGATCGCCTTGGTGGGCCTGGCGCAGACGGCGCACGACGCGCGCTGGGGCCAGGCCTTGCAGGAGACCATCGAGCGGGTCACGCCGCCGGCGAGCCGGGCCGCCGTCGGCCAAGCCTTGCGGGGCGCCGGGGACGGCGGCCGCTCGGCGGTGGGACTGGGACTGGCGGCGGCCCTGGTGTCCCTGACCGTGGCGATGGGCCAGGTCGAGCGCGGCGCCAACCGGATCTACGGCATGCAGCGCGACCGGCCCTTCCCCGCGAAGTACGGCGGCGCGTTTCTGCGCGCGGTGCTGGCCGGGGTGCCCATCGCGGTTGGGCTCGCGCTGCTGGTCTTCGGCGAGTCCTTCGGTAGTTCGCTGAGCGACGCCTACCACTGGTCGCCCGGCGTCCTGCGCGTCTGGAACCTGGCCCGGTGGCCGGCCGGCACCCTGCTGGCCCTGGTCTCCGCCGGGGTCCTGTTCCGCAAGGCGCCGCGGCGGCGGCAGCCCTCGGTCACCTGGCTCGTGTTCGGGGCCGCGGTCTCGCTGGTGGTGTGGCTGGCGTTGACCGCGGCGCTGTCGTGGTACGTCGAGGGCAGCCACACCTTCGGTACCACCTACGGTCCGCTGACCGCTGTGCTGGCCTTCCTGCTGTGGTCGAACCTGAGCGCAATCGCGCTGTTCTACGGGATCGCGTTCGCCGCGCAGCTGGAGAGCTGCCGGGCCGGGGCGGGGTACCGCGCGCCGATCACCGCCGACCCCGACGCCTGACCGGCGGTGCCGGTCGAGCTGGCCGAGCTGGCCGGACCGGTTCGGCCAGGACGACACGCTTGGCCAGCAGCACACACAACGTCCCCAGCACCGCCCCCGCGATGACATCGCTGGGGTGGTGCATGCCCCGGTACAGCCGCGACAGGCCCACCGCGCAGGGCACGGCCAGCAGCAGCCACACCGGCCAGCCGGTCCCGTGCCGCCACGCCACCAGCGCCACCGCCGCGTACAGCGCCGTGGCCGCGGCCGTGTGGCCGGACGGGAAGCTGGAGGTCGGCGGGGCGGTGTCCAAGTGCGGAACCGCCGGTCGGGCCCGATCGACCACCATCGTGGTCACCAGGAAGACGCTGAGCTCCGTCAGCAGCACGGTCGCCACGAACACCGCCTCGACCCAGCGGTGAGTCAGGACCCTGATCGCGGTGAACGCCACCACGCTCAGGGCGATGGCCGAGGGCGTGTTGGCGACCGTTGAGAAGAACCCTGATACGTCGTTCATCGCGGGAGTCCGGTGCCGGGCCAGGGCACGGTTCACCCCGTCCTCGACGCTCAACGGCCACGTGTGCGCCAGCGGCCCGGTGACCAGCCAGCCGGCGGCGGCCAGCACCGCGAAGACCACCACCGCTCCGAGCACCAGCCGCAGCCCGGCACCGCGCAGGCCGCGCGACGGCGCGGCTCCGGTCGCCGACGCGGTCATGCCCCGCCTCCACCGAGCTCTTGCGGCTCCTCGGGCTCCACGCCCTCGGCCAGCGGACGCGCCGGCCGCAACCCGTGCTCGACCCGCCACGTCTGGAACGCCGACACCGACGCCGCCAACAGCGCCACGGCCAACAACCACGCCCCCACGACATCGGTGACCCAGTGCACGCCCAGCGCCACCCGGCTGTACCCGACCGCGAACACGGCGAGCGCCGCGACCGTCCACGCCACGACCTTGCCGACCCGCCCCACCAGCGGCAGCACGACCAGGACGACGATCCCGCCGGCCAGCGCGGACGCCATGGCGTGCCCGGAGGGGAAGGACGCACCCGGCGCATGCGCGAAGGGATTCGGCAGATGCGGCCGGGCCCGATCGACCAGCGTCTTCAGCCCGGTGTCCAGCACGGCCCCGGCGACCATCGTCGAGACCGCCCACACCGCCAGCCGCCGCGCCCCCCGCACCCACAGCACCACGGCGAGGACCGCGATCAGAACGCGCGACGGCGTCGGCCCCCCGTAGTCCGAGATCCACAACAGGGTCCTGATGACCAGCGGATGACCGGCCGCATGATCGTGGAGAGCGGAAGCGGTGTTCTGATCGAGCTCCCGGAACGGATCCCACGCGCTCTCCACCGCGACCGCCAGCAGCCCGGCCAGCGCGGCGGCCGGGACCGCGACGAACAGCGTCAGCGCCAGGCGCGCGCCGAAGCGCTCGTGCAGGCGTCGCCGTACGGCGTTCGAGACATCTGGCATGGACCAGAACCTCCTTCGTGTCGGGCGGCGGCCGGATACCCCGACGCCGGGCTTCAAACCGCTGAAGTGTGCCAGACTGAGTTCGGGGATGATGCGACGGTAATCGCAGATAAAGGGGGCCGTTCCGTGGCAGGCGCAGAGCAGACGCTGGAGATTTCCGCCTTCTCGCCCGATGATCTCGACGCGGTGTACAGGGAGTTGCGCGGCAAAGAGGGAATCAGCGTCACGCCGACCTCTGCGCAGACCGAGCCCGGCTACATGGGTGGCGTCTCAGATGCCCTCATCGTGGGTTTCACGGAAGGGGGAGCGGTAGCCCTCCTGGAGATGGTCAGGACCCTGGTGAAGTCGCGTGGTTCCCGCTTCAAGCTGAAGATCCGGAAAGGCGATACCACCATCAAGATCACCACGGGGGACGCCGACGAGGCGCTGGCGCTTTTGCGGGAGTTGATAAGTGGGGAGTGATCCCTTCCGCTCGCGACGGGCTGTACTCATCGCGAACTCCCGGTACACCGAGTCCACGATCATCGACCTGCCCGCCGCGTCCGCGAGCTTGACCGCGATGACGGACCTGCTGTGCGGCGAGCTGTGCGGGTGGTCTCAGGACGAGTTGAGAACCATAGCGGACGCGCCTGATCCGGCCGCGCTTGCGCGACTCGTCCAGCCCGAAGTGGGTGACGTCGAGGACCTGCTGCTTGTCTACTACGCAGGGCACGGCTTCCGCACCATGGATTCGACGCTCGCGCTGGCGCTGCGCGATACCGATCCCCATCCCGAGTTGTTGCCGTCGACCGGAATGCTGTACGACAGGCTCGCTCAGATCATCAGCGGGTCGCCGGCCAAGACGAAGATCGTCATTCTGGACTGCTGTTTCGCCGAACTCGCCAACAGGGGTAACCACCAAATCGGGTCGGCGAGCAGATCCGGGAATCCGTATGTGGGGCTGTACTTCATCGGAGCGAGCGAAGCGGAGGAACGCGCCAGCGCGCCGACCGACGGCTCGCCCACATATTTCGTGCAAGCGCTGATCGACGTCATCGGCCACGGCATCGATGTCGATCTCGATGCGCTCAGTATCGAACAGGTCTACCGCGCCGTGAACGAGCGGCTTCGGTCGACCGGCTTGGCTGAGCCGGTCGACAGTGCCATACGCGGTGCTCGCGATAGGCCGTTTGCCCGCAACGCTCGATCCGACGGCAATGCTGTTCTCACCGGTCCGGTCGAGGAAATCCACAGCGGAAAGTCGGCGGTGTCGCTGCTCAGGCGTCGCGGGCTGCTCACCGCCGGGGTGGTGGGCATGGCCGCGGTGGGGACCGGCTGGCTCGGGCTGCGAACGCTGGTGCCGGCCGGCGGCAGTCACTCCGAGGCACCGCCGATCCAGCCGATCACCCAGGCCACGTTCATCGGCGCGCCACTGACGCAGCATACGGACATGGTGAAGTCCGTCTGCTTCAGCCCCGACAACCGCATGCTTGCCAGCGGTGGCTATGACCGTACTGTGCGGCTGTGGAACGTCGCCGTGCCCGCGAACGCGATCCCGATGGGCGCGCCGTTGCTGGGCCACACCAATCACGTCTCGATGGTGAGCATCAGCCCGGACGGCAGAACCCTCGCCAGCGCCGGCGAGGACACGACGATCAGGCTCTGGGATCTTACCCCGCCGCATCCGGGCTCACCCGGTTCTGTGCTGGTCGGCCATTCCGCGGCCGTCAACGCCGTCGCCTTCCGCGACGACGGTGTGATCGCGGTCAGCTGCAGCGATGACACGACGATGCGCGTCTGGTCGATCGCCGGCCCTGCTCTCGCGGACGGATCAGGCGGACCGTTCGGCAGCGATGGTGTGACCAGGGTTCAATCCGTCGCTTTCGCGGCTCGCACCACCATGCTCGCCAGCGCCGGTGGAAACGGGACCGCAGCGCTTTGGAGTCTCAGTCACCCGACCGCGCCGTCGCTCTCGCGGCCGGTGCTCAGCGCCGGCTCCGCGATCGTCGACTCCGTCGCGCTCAGTCCGGACGGGAGGTTGCTCGCGGCGGGCGGATACGATGAAAACGTACGGTTGTGGAACCTGTCAGATCGACGTGCGGCGCCGACGCCCTACGTCATCCAAGGACATTCCGATGCGGTCACATCAGTGGTCTTCAGTCCTGATGGGGGAACACTGGCCAGCGCCGGCTACGACCGGACCATCCGCTTGTGGTCTCTAGCCGATCCTGCTGACCCACAGCCTATTGGCGGACCGCTTATGGGGCACGAACTGGTTGTGTTCCAGGTGGCGTTCAGTCCGAATGGCAAGCTGCTTGCCAGTGCGAGCGGCGACAACACCATCAGGTTGTGGGCGCTGAGTTAGTCATGGCGTGTACTGAGAGCTGACCCAGCCGTCTTTTCCAGTGCCGCTGTACTCCCACATGATGGCTGGATTTCCTTTGACGGATGTTATCTCGAAAGGCTTCCCGGCGTCGTTGACGGTGAGGGTGTGCTTCGAGGTGCCGTTCACCCAGCTCAGTCGGGTATCCCATCGGCAGTCGCACTTTTCGGTCGTGACCAACAGCTCAACGGTGAACGTGCCGTGTGGTGGGATTGTGCTGGGATAATCCGTACCGCAATCTCCCAAGCCGTCCGGCACCGCGGATCCGGACAACAGGTAGGGGTATGGTTTATCGAGGTCATAGTAGGTTTTCGGGGGATCCGGGTTGCAGGGCCCCGCCCCACACCCTCCCGTGATGTTGAGCCAGAGTCCCTTGATCTGCGCGCCTGTCGACAGCACGTGGACGTCCGGGGCCGCCAAGGTGATGGCGTTGTCGGACGTCGAGGTCAGAACGAGGTCCATCGCCACGGGGCTCGGGGCCACCACGCCGAACGCCGCGGGTGCCTGATCCCAGGTCTTCCCCGCATGGGTCGGGCCGGCGCCCGGCCGGTCGCTCGAGGTCAAGCCGGGCGTGATCGAGGAAGGGTAGACCCATCCGAGGGCGCTGAGGTTCGGGCAGCCCAGGCCCTGGACGACTGACGCGTTGACGTCCAGGCCGCCCACCGAGACCTTCGCGACGTTGAAATCCTGGACGATCGCGTCTTTCGGCTGCTGGTAGTAGTCGGCGGTGTTGCCCGCCGAGCTGTCGCCGCCACCCCCTGAGCCCGCGCTGGAGGAAGTCGCAGTGCACGCTGCCGCACTGAGGACGGTCACCGACAGCGCGGAGGCGAGGATCATCCACCGTCTGTTCCGGTGGGACCTCCGTTGATTCGTTTTACCTGAGCCCGACACAACGCCCCCTCAACGTCGCAGAACGCGAATTCGCTTCAGCCTAACGGAGGCGGTGTGCTCCGGTGGGGCAATTGCCAAAAACCGGCGGGGTAATGGATTTGCCGTCGTGGGAATATAATTGACGGGACAACAGCTCGACGCTGTTTGCCGACCGTGCCACCGGGCATGGAGATTCATGCCTAAAGCATGGAGCGACAAGCGGGAACGTCAATACGAGGCCAAGCGGCGCAACTCCATGGCCGGTCCACGATGACCTAGGCGGAGCTGGAGAAGGCGCTCGGCGGGGAGTGAGCCGGCCCGGACCGGCGCTCCGGGACGGTCAGGTCGTCAGCTCGCCGACCCGCAGAGCCGCGGTCACCCCGCCGTCCATCAGCAGATCCGCCCCCGTGATGAACCCGGCCTGCGCGCCGAGCAGGAACGCTGCGACGTCGCCGACCTCGTCGGGCGTGGCGAACCGGTGGGCGGCGCACACCTCGCGCACGTGCTCGAACCGGTCCTTGCGCGGGCCGGACAACTCGTCCAGGGCCAGCGGGGTGATGACGACGCCGGGGCTGATCGCGTTGACGCGCGCCCCGCGCTTGCCCCACGCCGCGGCGGCGGTCTGCACCCGCAGGGAGTTGGCGCGCTTGGACAGCGCGTCGGCGTGGACGGTCGAGCCGATGGCCTCGGGCGCCAGGAACGGCAGGGCCAGTAGCTCCGCGGTCGGGGTGGTGGCCAGCGCGCGTTCTACGGCGCGCTCGTACGGGCTCTCCCGATGTCCGGCCATGCTGGCCACCACGATCCCCGCGCCGCCCGGTGCGACGACGCGGGCGAACGCGTCGAGGACGAAGGCGGTGCCGAGCAGGTCCACGTGCAGGATGCGTTCGATGCTCGCCTGGGTGGGGGAGACGCCCGCGGCGTGGATGACCCGGGTGACCGGGCCCAGCGCGGCGGCCTCGGCGGCCAGGGCCTCGACGGCCTCGCGGTCGGAGATGTCGGTGGGCGCGACGGCGGTGTCGTAGCCGTCGCCGCGCAGCTGCTCGGCGGCGTCTCGCGTCTCCTGCTCGCCGTAGCCGGCCAGCAGCAGCGTGCGGCCGGCCCCGACCCGGCGGGCGATCGTCCGGCCGATGCCGCCGGGGCCGATCACGACGGCGACTTCCTTGGCCGGCGCGGTCGTGCCGGTGTTCCGTCCGTGGCGCTGCCGTGTGGTGCTGCGGTGCTGCCGTGTGGCGCCGCTGTGTGGCTCGTGCCGTGTCTTACCGCGGTACCAGCCGCATGGTCGTGGCTCGGGCCTTGGCCGCCGTGATCGAGGCCACCGGGCCCGGGTAGCGGCTGTACTTGGCGCGGTACGCGGCGTCGATGCGGTCCTGGAGGCCGTCGGAGTCCTCGACGTCGAGGAACGTGACGTCCTTGTCGACCGTGCCGGTGTTCACGTGGCCTTCGCCGCGGCCGCGCGTGGTGCGGTACCAGGCGCCCTCGGTGCCCTGGACCGAGCGGATGTAGACGTCGCCGCCGACGCGCACCATCCACACGATCCGCGGCTTGGTCAGCGTGCCGTCGTTGCGGCGGGGCGCGACGTCCAGTTCGTCGCGCGACGCGATCTGCTCCAGTTCGCCGGTGCTCCAAGCGGTGTCGGCCATCATTGCTCCTCGGTCCGGGTCGCGTTCTCCTCAACGATGCCGCGCAGCGCCGTGGCCGCGCTCATGGCGCTGGGCCAGCCGGCGTAGAACGCCAGGTGGGTGATGGCCTCGCCGAGTTCGGCCGGGCTCAGGCCGTTGTCCAGGGCCCGGCGCAGGTGGGCGGGGAGCTGCTCCAGGCGGTAGAGCGCGACGAGGGCGGCGACCGTGATCAGGCTGCGGTCGCGCGGGGACAGCTCGGGCCGCTCCCACACGTCGCCGAACAGCACCTGGTCGGTCAGCTCCACGAGCTTCGGTGCGGTGTCGCCGATCAGGCGCTGGGCCGGGCTGGGCTGGGTGGTCATGGTGATGTTCGCTTTCTTCGAGGTCTGAGACCTGAGGCGTGGTGGGTCAGGGTTCGACGAACGTCGGCGCGCCGCTCAGCGCTCCAGCATCCGCATCTGCGCCTCGGTGTGGTGGTCGCCGACCGCCGGGACCACGGCGGTGAGCCTGGCGAGCTGCTCGCCGGTGAGCTTCACGGCGTCGGCGGCGAGGTTCTCCTCCAGCCGGTGGGTGTGGCGGGTGCCGGGGATCGGGACGATGTCCTCGCCCTGGGCCAGCAGCCAGGCCAGCGCGATCTGGGCCGGGGTGGCGCCGGCTTCCGCGGCGACGGCGTCGACCTCGGCCAGGATGCGCAGGTTGGCGTCGAAATTGCCGTCGGCGAAGCGCGGGTTGCTGGTGCGGGAGTCGTCGGCGGCCAGGTCTGCCCGGGAGCGGATGGCGCCGGTCAGGAAGCCGCGGCCGAGCGGGGAGTAGGCGACGAAGCCGATGCCCAGCTCGCGCAGCAGCGGCAGCACCTTCGGCTCCTGGTCCCGGGTCCACAGCGAGTACTCGGACTGCACGGCGGTGACCGGGTGCACGGCGTGCGCGCGCCGGATGGTCTCCGGCCCGGCCTCCGACAGTCCGATGTGCCGCACCTTGCCCTCGGCGACCAGGTCGGCCAGCGTGCCGGCGACGTCCTCGATCGGCGTGGCCGGGTCCACCCGGTGCTGGTAGTACAGGTCGATGTGGTCCGTGCCCAGCCGGCGCAGCGAGCCCTCGACCGCGGTCCGGATATTGGCCGGGCTGCTGTCCAGGTGACCCGGCCCGGCCCCGGCGTGCGAGACGAAGCCGAACTTCGTGGCCAGCACCACCTGGTCGCGGCGGTCGGCGATGGCGCGCCCGACCAGCTCCTCGTTGGTGTACGGCCCGTAGATCTCGGCGGTGTCGACCAGGGTGACGCCCAGGTCCAGGGCGCGGTGGATGGTGCGGACGGCCTCGGCGTCGTCCAGGCCTTCGCGGCTGTAGACGCCGGCCATCGACATGGCGCCCAGGCCGATGCGGCCGACGTCCAGGGTTCCGAGTGTGGTGTGCTGCATGGTGTCGAGCCTTCCTCGCGGTCGCGGCCTCTTGGTGTCCATCCAAGCCGCAACCGCGGGGAGCTGCGAGTCCTCGCCGTTCCAGGTACTGGCAGGACCCCTCTCAGCCGCTGTGCAGGTCGGCGCTCGTGATCACCCCGGAGGTCACGGTGTACGTCCCGTCGTAGGCCGCCTGGCTGCCGTCGGTCTGCGTCGCGTGCAAGGTGACGCTGACGCTGCTGCCGCTGACCGAGTCGATGGTGATGACGGCGCTCTTGGTCTGGCCGTAGCCGCTGCTGAAGGAGCTGTAGTCGGAGTTCAGGTTCTTGCCGCCGAGGGCCCAGGCCTTGGCGTAGTCGTGGGCGTTGATCGCGGCGTAGTAGGCCGTGACGACAGAGCCCGGATCGGTCGGCGAGGGGCTGCTCGCCGCGGACGTCGGGGTCGATGTGGACGCCGACGTGGACGCCGTGGCGGGCGCGGTACCGACCGGCGGTCCGGTCGGGGTCGGGACAGGTGCCGGGGTCACGGCCACGTTCCCCGTGGGCGACTGCCGCGCCAGACTCAGCACCTCCGGATTCACCAGCCTGCCGAGCTGCTGCCAGGTGAGCAGGGCGGTGGGCCGGCACGCGGTGCCGCTGATGTCGCCGTCCCCGAAGTAGACCAAGAGCCCTGCGGAGGTCACGGCCATGGCGAACGGAGGCTGACCCCCGTGGGCACCTTGGAGGAATGTGGTCAGCGTGCTCTGCCCTCCGCGGGTGTCGTCGCAGCTGCTGATGGTCGGCTGCGCCTGAAGATCACTGATCAGTGTGTCGAGGTCGCTGGTGGTCGCCGCCGCGGTGAGGATGCCGGCCGGGTTGATGACATCCCCGGTGTCCGTGCGGACGGTCACGGTCGTGACGCCGTAGTTGCTGTCGCCCGCGCCCGCGAAGTGATGGAAGCCCAGATACAGCACCGATATCAGCCGCCCGGTCTGGAACACCTCGGTGGTCTCCGAATCGGTCTCCGGATCGGGTGCGGTCAGTCCGGGTTCCGTCCCGGCGTAGGAAGCCGAGAAGCTGTTGAGCTCGGAGGCGGTCGTCCCGCTCAGCTCAGCGTTGATCTTCTGTTCCAACGCCTTGTCCGACATCCCGGTCACGACCGGGATGTCGGCGGAGCCCTCATAGGGACTGGCGCCGCCGCCGTCCTTGATGATCGGGCTGCTCCCGATGCCATAGGGGAAGGCGGCTGCCGCCCCGGCCGCCGCCGACGACACGGCAGCAGCTGCCGCGGTGTCGGTCGCGCTGGGGGCCGTGGTCGCGGCCGGTGACGCGGCAGGCCGGGCAACGGCTGCCGCGCCCAGCCCGGTCCCGACGGCCGCCGCGCCGACGGCGATCGGCGCGCCGATCATCACGGCCGTGGCCACGCCGCGCCCGAACCGGTCCTGGAGCGCCTGTTTCAGCGGGGTGCGCGGGCGGGACGTGGTCTTCGGCGGAGCCGTGTGGTGCGCGCCCGGACCGATCGGGATCACGCCTCCGTGCATGAGGGCGGCCCCGATCGCGGTCAACGCGGCGGCCGCCGCGATGCGGTCGCCGGTCAGCAGCGATCGCGTGTGCTCCTCGGTGAGGAAGTAGACGAGGTCGTCGCCGCGTCCGCCCTCGCGCGCGGCCCGTACACCGATCGTGACGAGATCCGACCACGAACGCGGATCCCCTAAAGCCAACGCGGCGGGGGCCGCGATCCGGCTCAGCGCCGAGGCCCGGTCCGGATCGCCGGCGTCGAGCAGGGCTTGGGCCACGGTGACGCACAGGCGCAGATCGACGGTTGTGGCCGGTGCCGCTGCCGCCGCTCCAACCTCATCAGGCTCCTGCCGCGCCCGCGCGAGCATCCGGATCAGCTCATCAGCGGCAGAACGCGGATCCGCCCCCCACCCCTGCCGTGCCATCGCCTCGCGCGCGTCATCGGTCGCCGCGAACAGGCCGCCGGTCCACGCCGCCAGACCGGCATGCTCGAGCTCCTCGGCGGCGGCCCCCGCGTCCGGCAGCCCGCCGGCCAGCGTCCCGAGCAGTTCCTCGGGCGCGGGCCCGAAGGCGCACAACGCCGCCAGCTCGCGCCGCGCCGGCTCGCTGATGCCCGCCACCAGCACCGCGATCTGGTCCTGCGGCGACAGCGGGACGACACCGTACTGCCGGGCGTCGGCCGAGGCGCGCCGGAAGAACGCCGCGCACACCAGCACGCGGGAGATCCGGCCCTCGCCGAGCTCGTAGATGTGCTGGACCTGCAAGTTCTCGAAACCGGCCAGCGGTCGGCCCAGCTCACGCTCGACCAGGGCGCGGGTGGCGTCCAGGTCGAGCGGTTCGATGTCCAGGACCGCCTCGCCGTTGTAAAGGCTCTGCTGTGGCGAGCACAGCAGGAAGACGCAGTCGGGGAAGGTGCCCAGCAGCCGCTCGGCATCCGCCGAGGACAGCTCGCAGTCCGGGACCACGATGACGCCGGACGGCAGGTGCCGTCCGGTCTCGGCGCGCAACACCGCCTCGTCCGGCTCGTACCAGTCCACGGAGAAGAAGACCTTGGCCAGCTCGGAGTACAACGCCGACAGCTCGCTGCGCGGCCGTCCGCCGGCCAGCACCACGCCAATACGCGAGGCGGCGGCCAGCCGCCGGGCGACGGCCTCGGCGACGGCGGTCTTCCCCACCCCCGGGGTCCCGCACAGCTGCACGCTGCGGCCGTCCACCAACGCCGCCTCGGCCTGCTCGACGACCGCCGCCCGGCCCACCGGCTCGGGCGCGGAGCGCCGCGGGTTGATCACGGCCAGCGGGCGCGGGGTCAGCGGTGCGGAGGCGGCGCGGTCGCTGTAGCCGGCATGGCCCTCAACCGTGAGGTGCAAGGCGAAGTTGGCGCTGCCGATGATCACCTGCGAGTCGTCGATGTCGTGGACGGTCACTGACACCGCGGCGGCCTGCGCCGACGTTCCGGGATCGCCGGATTTCCCGCTCATCACGCGCCTCCCTTGACCCCGACGAGACTGACGATCAGCGGGTTCACCAGGCCGTTGAGCTTGCTGTAGGGGACGCTGACCGCGATGCCGCCCGCGCAGGAGTCCGCCGCGGTGCCGACATAGAAGGTCAGGCCGTCGGCCGTGACGCCGATGGCGGGGCCGACGAAACCGGCGGCCGAGGACTGCGCGCATCCGGTCGCGGTCGGCGGATACACCGCCGTGGCCTGGCTGGGCGGCAGCAGGGACGCGACCAGAGCGTTCAGCCGCGTCGCCCCGTCGGGCGTGGTCGCCGCGGCCGTCAGGACGGCCTGCTGGGGGATCAGGGTGGCGTTGTCCTTGCGCATGAGCACTGCGATCGCCCCCGGTGCCCCGGGGCCGGCGGCGTTGGGGTCGCCGAAGCGGTAGACGACCGAGACCAGGTCGCCCGCCTGCGTGATCGTCGTGGTCTCGGTCGGCACGGACTGGCTGCCGGACCCGTAGCCGGAGTTCACGATCCCTGCCGACTTCGCGGAGGAGACCAGTTTCGCCACCCCGGTCACGACCTGCCGGATCGGTTGCTGCAACGCCGTTTCGGCCTGTGTCCGCCGCGCGGGATCGGCGATGCCCGAGGAGATGACGGGGAACTGGGCCTGGACCGTCCCGGCCGCGGTGGTCAGCGGCGTCAGCGGCGTGGCGGACGTGGTCAGGGTCCACGTCGGGGCGCCGGCCGTCGCCGGGTTCATCCATGCCGCGAGCGCCGGTGCCGACGACGTCGCGGCGGGCGGCCGGGTCGCGGCCGCGGGCCGAGAGCTTTGCGCGCTGCCCACCGCCGCGCCCGCGACGGCGGCCACCGCGACCGTGGCGGCGACCGCACCGGCTCCGTGGCCCGCCATGGCCAGGTGGCGGCCCGTGCTCAGCACGCGGCGCGCCGGCCGCACGCGGGTCAGCAGGGCGGGCGTCGGCGGGGGGATCGCGTGCGGGAGCGCCATCAGCGCCGTCAGCAGCAGGGCGGCCGCGGCGAGGTCGTCGCGCAGCAGTGCGTCGGTGTGCCGCTGGCGCAGGAAGTAGCCCAGGTCGTCGGTGAGTCTGGCTTCTTGCGCGGCCTGGGCGCCCAGGGAGACCAGCTCGGACCACGGCTCCATCCGGCCGGCGGCGACGGCGTGTGCCGAGGCCTGGCGGGCCAGCCGGCTCGCGGGCTCCCAGTCCCGCACCGCGATCAGCGCCCGGACCACTTCGAGGCTGAACGCCGCCGGCGGGCTGGCGGACGCCTGCTCGTAGGCGGAGCGCAGTCTTTCGGCGATCGCGTGCGTCTCAGTCGCGGGCACGTTGCCTGCGGCGTTCGTGGCGTCCTCGGAGATCGCGTAGCCATCGTCAGACTCCTGAATCAGTCCGGCTTGCGCGAGTGCCAGGGCGAGATTGTCGCTGTCAGGGCCTGAGACATTCTCGGTGAGTGCCGGGAAGAGCCAGGCGGGTGCCGGACCGAACGCGGCCAAGGCGGCGACGACGCGGCGGGTGGGCTCGTCGAACCCTGCCAAGAGCAGTTCGGCCTGCCGGTCAGGAGGCAGCGCGACGAGTTCCGTGGGCTGCGGGGACGCGGCGGCGCGGCGCAGGAATGCCGCGCTCGTCACGAGCGCCGCGACGCGTCCGCCGGCCAGGCGGTGAGCGGTCTGCGCCTGCTCGCGCTCCGGGTCGCTCAGTTCGCGCCCGAGCGCCTGGGCCACCAGAAGGTCGACGTCGGCGAGGGTGAGTGCGGTGACCTCGTGCACCGAACCTGACGCTTCCAGGGCCGGCGAGGCCGAGGCCGAGGTGACCAGGAACCGGCACTGGGGAAAGGTCTCGAGCAGCCGCCCGGGCTCCGCGCCGGCCAGGTCGCAGTCCGCGATCACGATGAGCCCGCTGGGCCCGAGCCGGCCGGTGACGGCGCGCAGCGCCGGTTCGTCGGGGCGGTGCCAGAGCGCGTCGAAGAAGAGCCCTGACAGCCTGGTGTACAGCGAGTCGAGGGTGTGCGGCTCGGCTCCGGCCAGCAGGACCGCCCCCGGCCGCTGCGCCGCGGCCGAGTGCACGACCAGCGCCCGGGCCACGGCCGCCCGTCCGACTCCCGAGGCGCCGACCAGTTGCACGTGGCGCCCGGCGTCCAGATCCGCGGCCGCCGCCGCTATCAGGGAGCTGCGGCCGACCAGCGCACCGCGGCTCGGCGGGACGCGCAGTGCCGGCAGTCCGCGCAGCGTCAAGCTGTCGAGCAGCCCTTCGCCGGCCTGCAACGTCGTCTCGCCACCGGGCTGGATCAGCACCGAGACGTTGCCGTCCCCGACCAGTACCTGCGAGCGGTGGACCCGCTGGATGTCGACAGAGGTGCTCATCTAGCCCGCGGCCTCAGAACCGGTCCCGCCCCGGATGACCTGCCCCGCGGCCTTCAGCGCGGTCTCGACGCTGGGATGCTCGGCCACCTCGGCGACGGCCGGCAGCAGCGCCGGCAGGTGGTTCATGAACCACTCCCGGCTCGCGGCCAGCGCCTTCGCGTCCGGAGGCGCGCTGTTCGCGGCCTGGTCCATCCGTCCGGCCTGCTCAAGCGCCGCCGGCTTGAGCTCGCCGCCCTTGGACTCGATCGCCACGCGCAGGGCGGCGATGGCCTGGTCCAGGGTGGCGGACTGGGCCGGCGAGCCCTTCATGGTGGAGCTGTGCAGGACGGTGTTGCCCGTCCCGATCGCGACGGCGCTCCCCGTGACGTCGCGGACGACGCTCACCGACGGCTGCGGTGCGGCTTGGTTGTCACGCTTCCTACGGAACGGCATGGGGCGTCTCCTCAACGGAACGCGGTGCTTCGCAGGGCCCGAATGAGCTGGTCAATCCGGTATAAGGATACCGTCGGAAGGTGTTTCGAACCCTGATTCCGTCACGCAGCGGGGTCGGGAAGCCACCTAGGGGGAGCGGGCATGCGGACAGCGCGGGTCCGGGATTTCGTCGAGCGGGTCAGCGGGCATGTCAGGGCCTGCGTGGCCGGTGCCCTGCGGGAGGGGCGGACCGGCCACACAGGCCCGGATCTGGCTGGTGGATCTGGTGCTGCCTAGTTGAACTGCACGTTCATCGTGAGGTTGATGAACGACGGCGTCGGACTCGGGCCGCTGAAGCACGCGACCGCGCCGAGCGCGTTGGTCGTGGAGAACGACGGCGTCGAGGTACCGAAGATCGCGCTGAGCTGAGCCGGCGTGGTGGTCTTGCCTTCTCCCAGTACCACCACGGAGTTCGGATTGCCGCACTCGGCGGTCGAGTGGCCCTTCTTCACGAAAAGCAGCGACGAGTCCAGGAACCCGGACGCCGGATAGGTGATCGACAGGACCTTGCCGGGCTGGGTCGAGCCGAACGGCGGGAACTGTCCCTTGAAGGGGATGAAGCCGCCGACGGTGGGCTGCTCGTTCATCGTCAGGGGCGCGCTGCCGGTGGTGCCGGACGCGACCGGGAACAGCCCCGTGACCGCGGGCGTGGTGTTGGTGGCGACGACCTGGCCGGTGTCCCGGACCGTGTCGCCGGGGGTGACCGTCACCAGGTGGTGGTCCCCGGCGCGGGGCACCGCGATCTCCCAGCTGTCGGCGCTGTTCCCGGCGATGGCGGCGTTGCTGCCGGGGGCCACGTTCACGCCGGCGACCTGATGGCCGTTCCCGTTCAGGTCGGACCACAGCGAGCCGTCACCGGCCACGAACGCCATCTCGAAGCCGCCGTCCGCCAGGCCCGCGACGGCCGGGCTGGTGCCCGGGGTCAGGAACGACAGCGTCTGGGCTGTCGCCCCGGCGCTGTTCACCGTCCACAGCCGGTTGTCGGTGCCCTGGTAGGCCAGCTTCCAGGTGCCGTTCAGGCCCGCCGCCACCGACGGGCTGGTGCCCGGCGCGGCCTGGATGCCGTTGCCGGCGACGTGCGTGCCCTTGCCGGGCTCCCGCACCATCACCACACCGTTGCCGGCCACCCACGCCTCGACGAAGATGAACCCGCCCTCGTTCGGGCCGACGTTCAACGCCGCGACGGAGGGGCTGGTCCCGGTGGCGATGTCCCCCGGGGAGGAGCTGCAGGTCTGGTTCTGGACCGGGACTTCGAGGCTGGTCACGCCGCCGCCCTCGGAGAACAGGAAGTTCTGGATGCCCTGCTTGTCGACCGCCAGGGACGGGCTGGTCCCCGGGGTCACGATGTACGGGGCCGTACTGCACGTCGGCTGGATCACCTGGTGTCCGCCCTGGACGGAGTTCGAGAACCACAGGGTGCGGTCCGAGGCCTGGAAAGCCTCGTCGAAGGTGCCGTTGGGCAAGCCGGCCAGCGATGGGCTGGTCTGCTGGGCCATCGCCGACTCGGTGATGGTCGCCTGACCGGCGGGATTCACCTCCACCAGGCGGGTCGACGGCGCCTGGAAGGCGACCTCGAAACCGGGGGAGGTGGCCGCCTGCGCGGCGGACAGGCCCGTCGGGCCCAGGACCAGCGCGACGGCGGCGGCTCCCGTCGACACGGCGGTGACCAGGGTACTGATTCGCTTCATCAATTCTCCAGAGCGGTAAATGAGGTCTCTGATAAAAACCCTTTCGCTGACCGATACGTGGCCGGGTTACGCCACCGGGCCGACGGGACCTCGAAGCCCCGTCGGCCCGGCCATCAGACTCCTGATTCCTAGGTCGTCTTCCCACGTCGGCGGGTGTGCCGGTAGCCGACGAGCCCCACGCCGCCGGCCGCCAGCACGGCACCGCCGATGCCGAGCACCGCCGCGCTGTCCGTCCCGTCCGCACCGGATCCCGATCCCTTGCCGAGCGCGGCGTTCCGGGGCTGGAACCCGCCGGCGACGCCGGCCCGGTCGTAGGCGCTGCCGGGCAGCTTGTCGGCGTACCGGGAGCGGACCAGCCTGTGGTAATCAGCCAGGCTCATGCCCTGTGTCCCGACCGACTGGCGCGCGGTGTCGTCCAGCGGCAGCACACGTCCGCCGAGCAACTGGTACCAGGCGCCGATCTGCGGCTCCTCGAAGACCGTTCCGCCGGGCTGGGCCCGCCCGGCGTACGCGGTCTCGTCGGAGCCCTGGGCGATGTTCACGACCTTCCACGCGGTCCCGACCTTCGCCGCCCACACCGAGGCGTGCGCGCCGGAGGTCCCGACCGCGTCGGTGGCCAGGAACGCCAGGTTCGCGACCGGCGCCCCGGTGCCGGCCGCCGACGTGTCGGCGACGAACGCCGCGGCGAGGTAGTAGACCGGGACCGTGGTGCTGTCCAGGCGCGGGGCCAGCGCGGCGGCGGCGGTCTCCTGCTGCTGCGCGCTGCCCTGCGGCTTCTGCCCGCCGGCGGCCAGGAAGTGGCCGACCGTGCCGAGGGTGGCGGTCGCCGCGGCGTGCGCGGCGGCGACGTCCGCGCTGCTGGGCGCCACCGGGGCCGGGGCCGGGACGGACGAGGCGGCCGAAGCCGCCGAAGCCGCCGAAGCGGTCCCCGCGCTCAGCGCGGCGAGTCCGGACGCGACCGCGAGCGTCATCAAAGTCCTGCGAAACATCTCTCGTCCCTCCTCACGCGCCGATGTAGTCGAGGGAGTGCGTCCACTCGAACGAGTTGTTGCTGACGTAGTAGTCGTAGTCGCCCCAGTTGTAGCGGTTGTCCGACGGCCACGGATCGCCCCAGTAGACCCAGTTCTGGCTCTGGTCGTAGCCGTAGAGCACTTCCATGTGGCCGCCGCCCGACGACCACTGGATCCGCGCCATGACCGGCCGGCCGGCGTCGATCTCCCGGATGACCGCCGAGTACCACAGGTAGCCGGTGACGTAGTTGCCCGGCGATATGCCGATCGTGGAGAAGGCGTTCTGGTCGTCGGCGAGCGTCGCCTCGTCGTTCGGGCAGGAGACGTTCAGGCTGTTGCCGAACGCCAAGTCGCAGAACTGGTTCTGCGAGTAGGTGTGGCCGTAGTACGTCGCGACCGTGTCGCCCGAGGCGGCCCAGCACCAGTTCGACGCCTGCTGCGCCTGCATGGTGATGCCGAGCTGGTTCGCCGTGGCCGCGGACGCCGCGGGCACCGCCATGATGCCCAGGAGTGAGAATGCGGCGACGAGCGCCGCGACCGCCCGGAAGCGGCGGGTCCGCCGCGAGGGCGGTATACCGGGGGTGAGTGGCACGCTGGACTCCTTTCCCTGCTGTGGATGGCTGTCCCGATGGGACCGTGGCGTGAGCGTAGGTCCAGGTGGGCGGGCCGCCCACGGCTCCGGGGGCCGGCGCGGGGACACCGTGAAAGAGCGCGCCTTGACAGGATTCTTAATCCGGCGCTTGCTTGGTTATCTGTGAATGTTCACACCGGCGCGGCCCGCGCCGCCGCCTCGAACCTGCCGGCGGTCCTGCGCTCCGGACCGTTCGAGGAGGCGCTGCACGCCGCGATCGCGGCTCGCGGCCTGTCGCTGGAGCGGCTGCGCAGCCACCTGGCGGCGCGCGGCATCCGGGTCGGCACGGCGACCCTGAGCTGCTGGCAGAACGGCCACCGCCGCCCCGAACGGCCCGACTCGCTGCGGGCCGTCTCGGCGCTGGAGGAGATCCTGGGCCTGCCGCCGGACGCCCTGCTGGTCCTGCTCGGCCCGCGCCGCCCGCGCGGCCCGTCGGCCGGCTTGCCGCAGGGCTCGCGGGCCTACCGGCAGCTGATGCCCGACTGGCCGGTCGTGGAGGAGATGCTCGCCTCGCTGGATACCACCGCCGACGACAAGCTGCACATCGCCGCGCAGCACGAACTGGTGTGGATCGACGGCGGCCGCTCCTGCGCGCGGCGCGAGACCTTCCAGGTCCTGCGGGCGCACCAGGACGGCGTCGACCGCTACATCGCCATCACGACCGCCGACCCGGGCGCGGACATCGCGCGGGTCGACCTGCGGGCCCTGGAGAACTGCCGGGTCGGGCGGGTCCGCCGGGACCGGGACGCCGGGCTGCTGGTCTCCGAGCTCTTGTTCGACCTGGTGCTGGGGATCGGGCAGACGCACCTGATCCGCTACGAGGTGCTCGACACGTCCGGCGCCGAGTGCGACGACTACCACCGCGGCTTCCGCTTCCCGGCCGGGCAGTACGCGCTCCAGGTGCGGTTCGACCCGGCCGCGCTGCCGGTGGCGTGCTTCGCCTACGAGGGCCGCCAGGCGCGCGAGCTGACCCTGACCGGCTACCGGTCGGTGCACGTCAACGTCGCGCCGGTGCCGCCGGGCAACGTCGGGATCCGCTGGGAGTGGGACGGGGGCTGAACGCTTGTCTCGAAATGCGCGTTCTGTCAGCGCTCTCTAGGGTCGAAGATCATGCAGGCGGAGAAGGCCCGGCTCCAGGCAGCCGACGACGGGAGCGTGCCGTGGCGCGCGTGGGGGCCGTATCTGGCCGAGCGGGCGTGGGGCACCGTCCGGGAGGACTACTCGTCCGGCGGAACCGCCTGGGACTATTTCCCGCACGACCACGCGCGCTCGCGCGCCTACCGCTGGAACGAGGACGGCCTGGCCGGCATCTGCGACGACCGGCAGTGGTTCTGCTTCGCGCTGGCGTTCTGGAACGGCCGCGACCCGATCCTGAAGGAACGGCTGTTCGGCCTGGCCGGTCCGGAGGGGAACCACGGCGAGGACGTCAAGGAGTACTGGTGGTACCTGGACTCCACACCGACGCACTCCTGGATGCGCTGGCGCTACCACTACCCGCAGGCCGCCTACCCCTACTGCGAGCTCCTGGACGTCAACCGGTCCCGCGGCCGGGAGGATCCGGAGTACGAACTCGTCGACACCGGCCTGTTCGACGACAACCGCTACTGGTCGGTGACCGCGGAGTACGCCAAGGCCGGCCCCCGCGACGTGTGCGTCCTGATCAAGGTCGAGAACCGCGGGCCCCGGCAGGACACCCTGCACGTCCTGCCGCACCTGTGGTTCCGCAACACCTGGGCCTGGGGTCTCGCCGACCACGGGGACTTCCCGGTCATCCGCGGCGAGGGGGCCCGGCTGGTCGGGGAGCACCGGTTCGTGGGCCGGATCGTGCTCTCCGGTGACGGGGCGCCGACGCCGCTGGCCTGCGACAACGAGTCGAACGCGCCGCTGTTGTGGAACGTCCCCGGCCGGTCGCACTACCCGAAGGACGGCATCAACGACCACGTGGTGCACGGCGCTCCGACCGTGAACCCGGACTGCACCGGGACCAAGGCCGCCCTGCACTACGTGCTCACCGTGCCGCCGGGGGAGACCGCCGAGATCCGGCTGCGGCTGACCTCCGAGGAGGCCGGTGCCCTCGGCGCGCTCGGCGGCCTGGCCGGCCTGGCCGACCTCGCCGACCTCGCCGACCCGACCGGACCGGAGGGCCTCGCCGACCCCACGGCCGTGCCGTACGACCTGGGCCCGGGTTTCGAGGCGGTCGTGGCCGCCCGGCAGGCCGAGGCCGACGATTTCTTCGCCGAGCTGACCCCGGCCAGCTGCACCGCCGACGAGGCCCTGGTGCTGAGGCAGGCCGTCGCCGGGCTGCTGTGGTCCAAGCAGTACTACCACTACAACGCCGCCCGCTGGCTCAAGGGCGACCCCTACTACCCCGCTGAGGACGCCCGCGGCCACGGCCGCAACGCGCGCTGGTGGCACCTGTCGGCGCGCGACGTCATCGCCATGCCCGACGCCTGGGAGTACCCCTGGTTCGCCGCGTGGGACCTGGCCTTCCACTCCGTGGCGCTGGCCCGGGTCGACCCGGCCTTCGCCAAGCAGCAGCTGGAGCTGCTGCTGGAGGGCTGGTACATGCACTCCTGCGGGCAGATCCCGGCCTACGAGTGGAACTTCGACGACGACAACCCGCCGGTCCACGCCTGGGCCGCGCTGCAGGTCTTCCACCTGGACGGGGCCCGGGACTTCGACTTCCTCAAGCGCGTGTTCCGCAAGCTGCTGATGAACTTCACCTGGTGGGTCAACCACGCCGACCCCGACGGCGACAACGTGTTCGAAGGGGGCTTCCTGGGCCTGGACAACATCGGCCCGTTCGACCGGGACCACGGCCTGCCGCCGGGGACGTTCCTGCAGCAGAGCGACGGCACCGCGTGGATGGCGATGTACTCGCTGAACATGATGGAGATGGCGCTGATCCTGGCCCGGCAGGACCCCACGTACGACGACCTCGTCCCGAAGTTCTACGAGCACTTCGCGCTGATCGCCGAGGCGGCGTACAGCATCGGGCTGTGGTCGGAGCAGGACGGCTTCTTCTACGACGTGCTCCAGGGCCCCGGCGCCGAGCTGGTCCCGGTCCGGGTGCGCTCGGTGGTCGGCCTGCTGCCGCTGGCCGCGGCCACCTCCGTCCCGACCTCGAACCTGCGCTCGATCACCCCGCTGGTGAACCGGGTGCGCTGGTACCGCACGAACCGGCCGGAGTACACCGAACTGCTCGGCGGCGACGACACCCGCAGCGGCGACCGCCGCCTGCTGGCGATGGTCGGCCCCGACCGCCTGCCCCGGCTGCTCACCCGCATGCTCGACGAGCGGGAGTTCCTGTCCGGCCACGGCCTGCGCGCAGTGTCGCGCGAGCACCACGACCACCCCTTCTCCCTCACGGTCGGCGGCAACCGGTACACCCTGGAGTACGAGCCCGGCGAGAGCCGCACAGTCATGTTCGGCGGCAACTCCAACTGGCGCGGCCCGGTGTGGTTCCCGGTGAACTACATGCTCATCGACGCCCTGGACCGCTACCACCAGTTCTTCGGCGACAGCTGGCGCACCCCGTTCCCGGCCCCGGAAGGCCCGCCGGCCACGCTGCGCCAGATCGCCAACGACATCGCCCACCGCCTGGTCTCACTGTTCCTGAAGGACGCCGACGGCCGCCGGCCGGTCTTCGGCGACGTGAAGCTCTTCCAGCACGACCCCGCCTGGCACGACCTCATCCCGTTCCACGAGTACTTCCACGGCGACACCGGCGCCGGGCTCGGCGCCTCGCACCAGACGGGGTGGACGGCCCTGGTGGTGAACCTGATTCTGCGCAAGGAGGAGTCCCGGCCGCCTTCGGAATAGGGCGCACGAAAGGCATATTTCTCCGGACTGTGCCGTTTGACCGCCGGCCCTTTGGCAATACGGCGCGGCAGAAACCCGGGCAGAAACCCGGACCATCGAAACCCGATTCGCGAAGGAGAAACATCATGAATGACTCCTCTTCCCCCGGAGGCGGCGAGGACCGCTCGCGCCCGCACTGGGGCCTGCCCGGCTGGCACCCGTCGGACCTGGACTCGCTGCTCGACCGGCTCGGCACCTGGGCCGGACGCGCCACCGGCGGCTGGATCGGGGGTTCCCGCTGGACGCCGGCCGTCGAGGAGGACGAGACGGCGGAGGCGTACCGCATCCGGCTGGAGCTGCCCGGCATCCCGCGCGACCGGATCGCGATCGACGTCGAAGGGCACCAGCTGTCCGTCCACGGCGACCTCGTCCGCGGCGAGGCCGGGCAGGACACCTACCTGGCCCACCGCGCGGGCCAGTTCGGGTATCGCACGTCGCTTCCCGCGGACGCCGATCCCGAAGCGGTGCGTGCCGACCTGTCGGCCGGCATCCTGACGGTGACCGTGCCCCGGGGTGGACGGGGACCGCGCAGGACGATCCGGATCGACGACACGGAATAATCTATCGCCGCATCATCCTCACGACGAGAACGATGAGCAGTATGAGCACGATGGTTCCGACGCCGATATACAAGGGAACTCCTCTAGGTGTGATTCTGGGCTGAATATTCGATCCAGCCCCTTGTGGCCAGGAGATCAGCGGCTAAACGTGGCCGCGGCCCGACTCGTAGCGCCGGAACCGGGTACAAGGAAGAGCATGCGCACCCCCGCACGCACCATCGCCAAGCAAGCCGCCAAGAGAGTGCCCTCACCCCTGATCCGCTGGCCCCTGCGCATCGGCATCGAGGTGTTGCTGCCGGTCGCCGGCGTCCTGGCCTCCGGCGCCGTCCAGCGGGCCAGGTGGCGCTACAGCGCACGGAACGCCCCGGCCGGGACGGTCGTGGTGGAGATCCACCGCGGCCTGGGGTTCCTCGCCCCGGCGTCGGGGGAGCCCGCCGAGCCGCTCGTCGTGCTCGCCGAGCGGGCGGATCTCACGCTGGCCGGCGTGCCCGGCAAGGCGGTGACCTGTCTGCGGGCGGTGCCGAAGCGGCCCGGTGACGACATTCGCCACGATGTCGCCCTGGCGAAGCAGCGACTGGAAACCGCCTCTTCGTGACGTTCCCGGCCCCGGATCGGTCAGACTGGTCTTTTGCACCGTCTACACCGTCATCCGTGCGAAGGAGAACCCACCAGTGGGTAGCAGTGCCCAGACCCTGGAGTTCCAGGCCGAGACCCGCCAGTTGCTGCAGCTGGTCATCCACTCGATCTACTCGAACAAGGACATCTTCCTGCGTGAGCTGATCTCGAACGCCTCCGACGCGTTGGACAAGCTCCGCCTGGAGTCCCTGGTCGACTCCGACCTGGAGGTCGACGCCTCGGATCTGCACATCGATCTGGAGATCGACAAAGACGCGCGCACCCTGACCGTGGCCGACAACGGCATCGGCATGTCCCGGGAGGAGGTGGTGGAGCTGATCGGCACCATCGCCAAGTCCGGCACTGCGAGCCTGCTGGAGAAGATCAAGGCCGCCAAGGATGCCGAGGCGGCGCAGAGCCTGATCGGCCAGTTCGGTGTCGGTTTCTATTCGGCGTTCATGGTCGCCGACAAGGTCACGCTGCGCACCCGCCGCGCCGGTACGGCCGAGGGTACGCTGTGGGAGTCGAACGGCGAGGGCACCTACGACATCTCCGCCGTTGACGACCTGCCCGTCGGCACCACGGTCACGCTGCATCTGAAGGACGCCGACAGCGAGGACGGCCTGGCGGACTACCTGGCCGAGTGGAAGATCCGCTCGATCGTGAAGCAGTATTCGGACTTCATTCGCTGGCCCATCCGGATGGCGGTGGAGCGCGGAGAGTCCGAGGGCGTGTCGGTCAGCGAGACGCAGACGTTGAACTCGATGAAGGCGCTGTGGTCCAGGGCCCGCAGCGAGGTCACCGAGGCCGAGTATCACGAGTTCTACCAGCAGATCAGCCATGACTGGGCTGACCCGGCGGAGATCATCCACATGCGCTCGGAGGGTACGTTCGCCTATGACGCGCTGCTGTTCATTCCCTCGCAGGCGCCTTTCGATCTGTTCTCCCATCAGACCAAGCGGGGGGTGCAGCTGTACGTGAAGCGCGTCTTCATCATGGATGACTGTGAAGCGCTGATGCCGAACTACCTGCGCTTCGTTAAGGGTGTCGTGGACGCGCACGACCTGTCGTTGAACATCTCCCGCGAGATCCTGCAGCATGACCGCCACATCCGCGGCGTGCGCCGCCGCCTGGTGAAGAAGGTCCTGGGCACTGTCAAGGACATGCAGGCCGGCAACGCCGAGGGCTACGCCAGGCTGTGGGGCCAGTTCGGCAGGGTCTTGAAGGAGGGCCTGCTGGAGGACACCGACAACACTGAGGCGCTGCTGGAGCTGATCTCGGCGGAGTCCACCCACGACGAGCAGGGGACCACCACGCTGCGCGAGTACGTGGCGCGTATGAAGGACGGCCAGGACGCGGTCTACTACCTCACCGGCGCCACCCGCGCGGCGGTGGAGAACTCCCCGCACATGGAGGCCTTCGCCGCCAAGGGCTACGAGGTCCTGATCCTCACCGACCCGGTCGACGAGGTCTGGGTCGACCAGGTCACCGAGTTCGACGGCCACCGCTTCCAGTCCATCGCCAAGGGCCAGGTCGACCTCGATACCGACGAGGGGAGCACGGAGGAGAAGACCAAGCGCGAGGCCGACTTCGCCACCCTGCTGCCCTGGCTGGCCGCGACCCTGGCCGAGCATGTCAAGGCGGCCCGCCTGTCCTCGCGCCTGACCACCTCGGCGGCCTGCGTGGTCGGCGACGCCAACGACGTCACCCCGATGCTGGAGAAGATGTACCGGGCGATGAACCAGCAGATCCAGCCGGTCAAGCGCATCCTGGAGATCAACCCCGACCACCCCCTGATCACCGGCCTGCGCGAAGCCCACGCCGCGAACTCCGACGACCCGGCGCTGGCCGATCTCGCCGAGATCATCCTGGGCACCGCGCTGCTCGCCGAAGGCGGTGACCTACCCGACCCGGCGCGGTTCGCGCGGCAGATCAGCGACCGGCTCGCGCGGAGTTTGTAGGTGGCGGGGCGTGGCCGGCCGGCGCGGCCGGCCACGCCCCATGTCTGGATAGCATCGAAGAATGCTGATCCTGGTCCGCCACGCGATGCCCGACCTCGATCCGCGGGTGCCACCGCACGAGTGGCCCTTGGGGAAGGACGGCCGGTCAGCGGCGGTCGTGCTGGCCGGCGTCCTCCCGGCCGGCGCCCGGCTGGTCGCCAGCACCGAGCCCAAGGCCTGGCAGACCCTGGAACCGGCCGGCCGTGTCGACCGTGATCCGCGATTCGCCGAGATCCGGCGCATCGAGCCCTGGGAAGGCGACTACCGCCGGCTCGGCCGCGAGTACGTCGAGGGCGTCGACCATCCCGACTGGGAACCGAGGGCCCAGGTGGCCGCGCGCTTCGGCACCGCCGTCACCGAGCACCTCGCCATCGCCGGCGAGCGCCCGCTGGTCATCGCTTCGCACGGCATGGCGATGACCGTGTGGCTGACCGCCCGCATCGGCCTGCCGGATCCCGGCGGCTTCTGGGCCGGGCTCCGATTTCCCGACGCCTGCCACGTGGACCTCGTTGCCGGCAGCATCAATGCTCTGAGAGCCGCGCTGTGATCGTTCAGTGAGCGCGTCGAACGATCGTGAAACCGTCCCAGCCCTTGGCCCCGACGGTCTGCACCGCTGTCGCCTCCAGCCGGTCGTCACCGGCGATGTCGGCGAAGACCGCGCGGACTCCTTGCACCCGCTCGTCGCGGCTGCCGGGATCGGTGACGGCGCCGTTGCGCACCTCAATGAGGATCAGGGTATGCCACCCCCGTTTGACTCCCGCGAACCCGGCTATCAGGAGCCGGCCGCACCGGGACCCCTTCCGGGCGGACGACCGCATCTGTAGTCGTCAGAGGCGGATGCGGAGCGGGGAGGAGCCGGTCAGATGTCAGAACCCTTCCACTCTCGCGAGGACGCGCCGCCCGCAGGCGGGTCTTGGGTGCGGATGGGATTCGGGTTCGGTATCGGGCTCCTCCTCGCTTATGGTCTCGCGCAGGCGCTGCTCGGTGCCGAGCAGGTCCTCGTCCTGGCGCTGCTCTCGCTGTTCCTGGCGGTCAGCCTGGAGCCGGCGGTCGCGGTGTTGGTGCGGGCCGGCGTGCGCCGCGGGTTCGCGGTCGCGGTCGTCGTGCTGGCCGTGGTCGGGGTGGTGGCGGGGTTCGTCGCGCTGGCCGTACCTCCGGTCACCACGGAGGTCAACGCGGTCATCAAGGCCGTGCCGGTGTGGATCAGGGAGCTGCACGACCACCACTCCACGCTCGGCCGGATCGAAGACCGCTATCACGTGCTGGAGAAGGTGAAACAGCACTTCTCCGGCGGGGACGCGACCTCGACCCTGTTCTCGGGCGTGCTCGGCATGGGGCGCAAGCTGGTGGGCGCGCTGGCCGGGCTGTTGGCCGTCAGCACCCTGACCATCTACCTGCTGACCGGGATGCCGCTGATCAAGCGGTTCGCGCTGCGGTTCGTGCGGGCGCCGCGCCGGCAGGCCGCCGGGGAGCTCACCGACCGGATCATGACGCAGGTCGGGCGGTACATGCTGGCCAACGTCGCGACCTCGGTGCTGGCCGGGCTCGCGACCCTGGTGTGGGCGTGGTGGTTCGGCATCCCCTACCCGGCGCTGCTGGGCGTGCTGGTCGCCATCATGGACCTGGTGCCGATCATCGGCTCGACGGTCGGCGGGATCGTGGTGAGCCTGGTGGCCCTGGCCGTGTCCATCCCGGTGGCGGTCGCGACCGCGGTGTTCTACACGGTGTTCCGGTTCGCCGAGGACCACCTGGTCAACCCGTTGACCATGAAGTACGTCGTGCGCATCCATCCGGCGGCCACGATGCTGGCGGTGCTGGCCGGCGGCACGCTGCTGGGGATCATCGGAGCGCTGGTCGCGGTCCCCGCGGCCACCGCGGTCGGGCTGATCCTGGAGGAGGTCGTCTTCCCGGCCCGGGACGCCGCCGACGCGCGGATCACCGTGGAGAGGAACGGGTCATGGCTGCGGCGCGTGACAGTACGGTAGTGACCGGGCCGGTGTACGGCCGGCCCCGGCGTCCCCGGCGTGGAGCTCAGGACGCCGAGCCGGTCTCGGTCCCGGCGTCGGCGACCGGTCCGATCTCGGTGAACAGGGTCCTGATGCCGGCCAGGTCCAGGACACGCTGGACGGGTTCGGAAGGAGCGGCCAGAGCGATGTCACGGCCGTGGGTGGAGGCCCGCTGCATGGCATGGACCAGCACACGCAGTCCCATGGAGTCCAGGAAGGTGATGCGGGAGCAGTCGATGACCAGGTCGCAGTCGGCGTCCCAGGCCTGGTCGAGGTCGGTCTGGAAGACGCCGTGGGCCGCGAGGTCGACGTCGCCGGCGACGGTGAGGACCACCCGGTCGGCGCTGCGCGTCGCGGTGCAAGAGAACTCCATGGCCGCGGCTCCTTGGTGTCGGTCCGTCCGGCGTCGTGTCGCCGTCGGTGGCGGGAACCAGCTTTTGGTATCAGTGATGCCTGTGTCAACTGATACATGAATTATGTCTCGTGTTTTAGCCTTCGTGAGTAAGGTTGCCTGGATGATCGAGTCAGCATCGGGGAGCACAGATGGATCCTGAAGCACATTCCGAGCGGGCGTCGAGCGAGCCCGGGGCCGGTACCGCGGTCCATTCCGGTGCGTCGGAGCAGGCCGGTCCCGAGCCGGAGACGGTGGTGATCCAGGTGCCGGCGGACGCCGACTACCTGCCGATCATCCGGTCGGCCAGCGCGCACGTGGCGACCAAACTGGGCTGCACTCTGTCGGAGGTCGCGGATCTGCGCCTCGCGGTGGACGAGGCCTGCGGTCTGCTGCTGCGGCACACGGTCCGTGACGGCGACGCCGAGGGCGCCGGTGCAGATGGTGTCGGCGGCAGCGATGTCGGCGGTGCAGGCGGTGTCAGCGGTATCGGTGCCGGTGCCGGGGATCTGGTGTGCCGTTTCATCCTGGACGGTCCGGCGTTGCGTGCGGTGCTGAGCCGCCAGGCGCGCAACGCGGCTCCGCCGCAGAGCGACGAGTTCGGGTGGACGATCCTGTCGGCGCTGGTGGACGACATCCTGTGGCGGGTCGACGGGCCCACGGTGCATGTGGAGATCCTGAAGCGCCGTGCGGCCGGGGGGTGAGTCGGTGGACTCCCCTGTCGTGTCGGAGGACTACGCCCGGGAACGGGCTGCTGCGCGGGCTGCGTTGGTGCGCCTGCGCAGGATGGCGCCGGACGATCCGGAATACGGGGGCCTGCGCGAGTGGGTCATCGGGGAGTACATGTCATATGCCCGGTACATAGCGGGCAGGTTCCGGCAGCGGGGCGAGTCGCAGTCGGATCTGGAGCAGGTGGCGTACCTGGGTCTGGTGAAGGCGGTCGACAATTTCGATCCTGATTTCGGCGCGGCGTTCCTGACGTACGCCACACCGATGATCGCCGGTGAGGTGCGCCGGCACTTCCGGGACACCACCTGGGACGTGCACGTGCCGCGGCGCGTCCAGGAGAACGCCTTGGCGGTGCGGACCGCCGAGCGCGAGCTCAACCAGGAGTTGGGGTACGCCCCGTCGGCGGCGCAGATCGCCGAGCGGCTGGAGCTGTCCGCCGACGAGGTGGCCGAGGCCTACGAGGCCAGCGCCGCCCATCGCACCGCCTCGCTGGACGTGCCGGTGGCGATGTCCGACGGCGACGGCGCGAGCCTGGGGGAGCTGCTCGGGGACGAGGATCCCGGCTTCGACCTGGTGGTGGACCGGGAGGCGTTGAAGCCGCTGCTGGCCGAGCTGTCCACCCGGGACAAGAAGATCCTGCTGATGAGGTTCTTCCGGAACATGTCCCAGGCCCAGATCGGCGACGAACTGGGCGTGTCCCAGATGCAGGTCTCCCGGCTGCTGTCGCAGATCCTCAGCCGGCTGCGCGAGCAGGTCGAGGGCCGGCGCTGAGTGGCCGCGAGCCTAGAGTGAACGACCATGCACATTGATCTGGACCCGCCGAACGGCATCACCGGCTTCCGTTTCGGCATGGCCGCCGACGAGGTCAAGGAAGCGGCCGCGAGGCTTGGTCGAGTCCGCATCATCGACGAGGGCCCGCCGCGGGCTTGGCGGTTCATGAAGATCGACACGGTCCTGCCCCAGTTCGCGATCACCTTCCACATCGAGGACGGCCGGACTCTGACGTCCGTGGAGATATGGCGCCCCTTCGAAGGCCCGGAGGAGATCTCCGTGACGTGGCGCGGCGTCGATGTGTTCCGGACGCCGGCGGCCGTGGTGATGGCCGCCGTCGAGGCGGCCGGCTACGCCATCGAAGACCGTGAGTACGGCCATCCGCGGGTCGAGGACCTGACGCTGGGCTTCGCCCGCAACCCGCGCGACGACATCCCCCTGGACGGCGACGAGGATGACGACGCCGCGAGGCCGATGTACTTCTCCTCGGTCCTCGCCGCCCCGGCGGAGTACTACGGCCAGACCGCGTCCGAAGGGTAGTCGCGGCTACGGAGCTATCCCCGAGCAGGTGAGCGCGCCGGTCGTGGTGGTACTGGCCCCGGTGCTGTCGCTGACGGTGAGGCTGAGCGTCGACTCCAGATCGACCGTGCACAGGCCCGTCACGACCTGGCCGTTGGCTCCGTGCGTGATGACCGCGTTGTAGACCGGGGTCCAGGAGTAGGCGTAGGGCGCCGTCCCGCCGGACACCGTGGCGGCGCAGACGAAGTGGCCGCCACCGCTGCTGGAGCAGTGCGCGATGGCGCTCAGGCCGGCGGCGTGCGCCGGTGAGGCGAGGCCGAGGGCGGCGGCGGACAGGAGCGCGGCGAGCGGTACGGCGGCACGCCGCGCTGACCGGTGTGCAGCGGACATGGTGGTGGCCTCCCGAGTCCGTGTTCCAGAGCCGTGTTCCAGAGCTCTGAGTGAAACTCAGAGCTCTTATTCACTGTCACTGAGATGGTGCCTCGGGGCCACTCCGGCCGCAAGCCCGTCTTCGCGCCGCCGTGCCCGCCCCTCAGGAATCCGTTCTTGCCTCAGGAATGCGCGGCCGGCACCGTGATGGCGTCGATGTCCGGAGCCGCCGCGTCGGGGTCGCTGACGGAGATCGTGTTCGTTCCGGCGGCCAGTTGCAGCGTGACCGTCTGGTTCCCCGGTGTCGTGAACGAGCCGGTGGTCCCGAACGTCACCGTCTGCGGGGTCCCGCCGTCGACGCTGAGCGCCGCCTGGCGGCTCGCGGAGCCGTCGGTGAAGGCCACCACGACCTGGTAGGCGCCCGCGCCGCCGGTCGCGGTGACGCCGTTGAAGGTCAGCGTGCCGGTGCCGCTGGACTGCTTGCCGAGGTGGCCGACCCGCTCGCCTCCGGAGCACGCGCCGCATGCGATCACGGACGCCGTTCCGGACAAGGCGTTCGCCGTGGATTCGGCCTCGTACGTCGTCGCCGTGCCGCCGCCGGTCGAGCCGCCCGGCAGGAGTAGGAACGGGTCGGCCGCGGTGCCGGCCAGCAGATACCACGACGTCGCGCCGGTGTGGGGCGCCGCGTAGTAGTAGTCGGAGTCGCAGTCGGACAGCTTGTCGTGCGAGGCCGCGACGATCCCCAGGCCGTCGTTGTGCACGGCGGTGGTCTGGGCCAGCTGGATCGAATTCAGGTAGCCCTGGGCCTTCGCCGCGTCGCCGGCGCCGTCGCGGACGGCGAGCGCGTCGGCCAGGTGGGCCGTGCCCTCGAACCAGACCTTGGACCGGTCGCAGGCCGCGAAGCTCACGCCGGTGAACGTGCCGTCGGTGACAGCCAGGTTCGCCACGTCCCAGTCGATCGAGGCGGAGTAAGCGGGGTCCTTGAGCGCCAGATAGGACCAGGTGTTGACGTCCTCGGGCAGGAAGCCCTTGTTCAGACTGGTGCCGTCGGGGTTGGTGCCGACCCAGAACTTCTTGCCCGCGCTGTCCCACATGGCGGTGACGAAGGACTGCGCGTGCCCGGCGTCCGTGCTCCAGGCGCTGTCGCCGGTCTCGGTCGCCAGCATGCTGAAGAACGCGAACAGGTCGATGTTGTGCTCCGTCGACTTCCAGGTCAGCTTGCCGCTGGAGTCGTACCCGCCGGTGTAGCCACCCGGACCGCTGGTGGCGTAAGCGTTCTTCTGGATCCAGGTCGCCACGCTCGTCGCGCCGGTGAGGTAGGACTTCACCCCGGTCTTGGCGTACAGCTGCACCAGCGCCTGCCCCACCCAGGCCATGTTGCCCACGTCGCTGGTGTCGTCGGTGGCGTCGACCTTGCTCGGCGAGGTCAGCGGTTTCGGGGCGTAGGCGGCGCGGATCCGGCCGTCCTTGGCGGCGTCGTTGGCCTGTACGTAGAGCAGCGCGTTGCCGATCACCTGGGCGCGCGCCAGGTCGTCGGCCGTCCCGCGGGCGAGGAGGGCGTCGACGACCAGGGCGTCGTCGTAGGTGACCGAGTCGGTGAACGAGCCCATAGCGGAGTCGGCGATGAAGCTCTGCACCAGGCGGGTCGTGCTGCCGGTGGCGTACTTGTCCATCATCTGGTCGAGGAACTTGTAGCCGTTCGCGGTGCTGGTCGGCGTGATCGAGACCGCGGCGGCCGGGTGGACCCCGGTCGCGCCGGCGCCGGCCGCCACCGCCGTGATTCCGACGGCCGCCGCCGTCACCATGGCCGCGGACATCCACAGCCTGCTGATTCCGAATCGAGATGTCGTCACGGCGGTCATTCTTGAGCTGACAAAAGGTCAAGTCAAGAGTCTTAACCAGACTGACGTTTGATCAGCTCTGGTGCTCGCTCATGGCGCCGCACCGCCACGAGGCCTTACCCTTTGTCAATGCGATCGGCGGTCAAACGCACCCAAGCCCGTGAGGCGATCCTGGCGATGGTGGCCGCCATGGGCGCCGGCGAGACGCTGCCCTCCGAACACGAGCTCTGCCAAGCCCTCGGCGTCTCCCGCCCCACCCTGCGCGCCGCCGTCGACGAACTCGTCGAGGAGGCACTGCTGGTCCGCCGGCCCGGACGCGGCACCTTCACCGCCCCCTCGAAGATCGCCCAGCCGCTGGCCCCGACCGCCGGAGTCGCCAACTCCTTCCGCGTGCCGCTGTCCGAAGGCGTCTGGGAAAGCAGCACCCTGACCTTCGAACGCACCACCGCCGGCGCCCGCCTGGCCCGGGCGCTCAGCGTCTCCCCGAGCGAGCCGATCGTGAAGGTCGAACGCCTGCGCATCGTCAACGGCGCGCCGCTGGCCGTCGAGCGCATCCACGTCCCGGAACGCCACGTCCCCGCGATCACCGGCGACGACTTCCAATCAGGGTCCTTCTACCAGCTCCTGCACTCCCGCTACGGCATCACGATGGCGCGCGCCGCGCAGTCGATCGAGGCGACCGTCACCGACGAGCGGGAATCGGAGCTGCTCGAAGTGCCGCCCTACAGCCCGGCGCTGCTGTTCGACGTCACCACCCGGGACACCCGCGACCGGATCATCGAGTACACACGCGCGGTCTATCGCGGCGACCGGTACCGGATCGACTCGGATCTGGTGATCGGCGCGGGGTGAGCGGGTCGCCGGCGGGACCCCGACCCCGGACCTCGATGGACCCCGACCCCGGACCTCGATGGGTCCTGCACCGGCCATGCATCGGCGTTGTTCGGGCATTGCAGGGGACTTCGACCCTATACGCCCGCTGTGCCGGGACCCGATGCCGGACACCATGGGGCCATGACAGTCACTCTCGCCATCGCCGGCGCCGGCAGCCGCGGACGCGGCCACGCCCGGCTCGCCCAAGCCTCCGGAGCCCGGATCACCGCCGTGGCCGAGCCGCGTGCCGAGGTGCGCGCGGCGTTCGCCGCCGAGTTCGCCGTCCCCGAGCACAACGTCTTCCAGAGCTGGGAGGACCTGGCGCGGGCCGGACGGGTGGCCGACGCGGTCGTCATCGCCACCCAGGACGCGATGCACGCCGCGCCCGCCGTCGCCTTCGCCGGCCTGGGCTACGACATCCTGCTGGAGAAGCCGATGGCGCCGACCGAGGCGGACAGCCGCCGGATCGCCGAGGCCGCCGACGCCGCCGGGATCCTGCTCGCCGTCTGCCACGTGCTGCGCTACACGCCCTACACCCGGGTCCTCAAAGGCCTGATCGACGCCGGGCGCATCGGCGACATCGCCGCCATCCAGCACCTGGAGCCGGTCGGCTGGTGGCACCAGGCGCACTCCTTCGTCCGCGGCAACTGGGCCACCGAGGCCGACTCCTCGCCGATGCTGCTGGCCAAGTCCTGCCACGACATCGACTGGCTGATGCACATCATGGGGGAGCGGCCCAGCCGCATCTCCTCCTTCGGTTCCCTGCTCCACTTCCGCCCGGAGAACAAGCCCGCGCAGGCCGCCGACCGCTGTCTGGACTGCGCGGTGGAGTCGACGTGCCCTTACTCGGCCCGCCGGATCTACCTGAACTTCCTGGCCAAGCAGCCGGACCAGTGGCCGATCACCGTCCTCACCCGCGACTTCAGCGAAGCCGGGGTCATCGACGCGCTGCGCGAGGGCCCCTACGGCCGCTGCGTCTACAACGGCGACAACGACGTCGTCGACCACCAGGTGGTCGACCTGGAGTTCCCCGGCGGCGCGACGGCCTCCTTCACCATGAGCGCCTTCACCCGTCTGGAACACCGCAAGACCCGCATCTTCGGCACCAGGGGCCTGATCGAGGGCGACGGGGTCCGGCTGCGGGTCACCGACTTCCTCACCGACACCGACGAGGAGATCGACACCGGCAGCAGCGCCGCGGACGCGGCCGGCGACCACGGCGGCGGCGACCCGGCCCTGGTGGCCGCGTTCCTGGAGGCGGTCCGCACCGGCGACCGCTCGCACGTGCTCACCGACGCCGCCGCGTCGCTGGACTCGCACCTGGTGGTGTGGGCCGCCGAGCGGGCCCGGCGCAGCGGGACGGTGGTCAGTCTCGAACCGGCCCTCCAGTGACCGCTCCGGCGCGTGCGTACGGCGAGCCCGCCCGAACATGAAAGGATCGGACCTGTGACGGTCAGCGCAGAGGACATCAAGAAGGCGGCCGGCGTGCTGCGCGCCGGGGGCCTGGTGGCCCTCCCCACCGAGACGGTCTACGGCCTCGGCGCCGACGCCGAGAACCCGGCCGCGCTCGCCCGGGTCTTCCTGGCCAAGGGCCGCCCGCCGTCGCACCCGCTGATCGTCCACATCTGCGGCGCCGACCGGCTGGACGACTGGGCCGAGCAGATCCCGGACGCGGCCCGGACGCTCGCCGAGCGCTTCTGGCCCGGGCCGCTGACCCTGGTGCTGCGGCGCGGGGCGCGGGTGGCGCTGGAGGCCACCGGGGGCCTGGAGACGGTGGCCGTGCGGGTCCCCGACCACCCGGTCGCGCTGGCGCTGCTGGCCGAGTTCGGCGGCGGGATCGCCGCGCCGTCGGCCAACCGCTTCGGCTCGGTAAGCCCCACCACCGCCGACCATGTGCGCGCCGAACTCGGCGACGCGGTCGACTTCGTGCTCGACGGCGGTCCGTGCCGGGTCGGCGTGGAGTCCACGATCGTCGACGCCACCGGCCCGACCCTGGCCGTCCTGCGTCCCGGCGGCGTCACCGAGGAGGACCTCGCCGAGGCGCTCGGCACGCCGATCGGGACCGACGACTCCGGGCGGGTCCGCGCCCCCGGCCAGCACCCGTCGCACTACGCCCCCGCGGCCCGGGTGCGGCTGGTCGAGCCGGAGCGGGTGGCCGCCGAGGCGCAGATCGCGCACGAGGACGGGCAGCGGGTGGGCGTGCTGCTGCCCCCGGCCCTGGCCGACGCCCCGGTCAAGGCCGACGTCGTGGTGCCGGTGCCGGCCTCGACGGCCGAGTACGCGCACCGGCTCTACGGGCTGCTGCGCGAGTTCGACCAGCGGGGATGCGATGTGGTCATCGCCTCGCTGCCGCCGGAGGAGGGCCTGGGGACGGCGATCGCCAACCGGCTGCGCCGCGCCGCCGGGCCCCGGCAGGGCTGAGCGGCCGGGCTGACCAGCCAGCCTCAGCGCCGCTCTGAGACCGGCCGGTATCAAGGAACGGGACCGCGCCCGGGAATACCCCAATCATTTAGTACGCTTAAGTAAATAAATCCGGGTAGCAGGGAGGGTCGCCGCCGTATGAGCACCGTCAACGCCGAACCGGTCACCGCACCGGCCCGGCTGACCGTCCGGCAGCGCACCTTCTCCTCGCTCAAAGTCCCCAACTACCGCCGCTATATGACCGGCCAGTCCATATCCCTGGTCGGCACCTGGATGCAGATGACGGCCCAGTCCTGGCTGGTCCTCACCCTCACGCACTCCAGCACCGCGCTCGGCCTGGTCGTCGCGCTGCAGACGCTGCCCGTGCTGTTCCTGGGCCCCTACGGCGGTGTCGTCGCCGACCGCGCCGACAAACAGCGGCTCATGGTCTACCTGCAGAGCGCGATGGGCGTCCAGGCGCTCGTCCTGGGGCTGCTGACGGTCCTCGGCGCGGTCAGGTTCTGGGAGGTCTGCGCGCTGGCCGTGCTCCTGGGCATGAACAACGCCTTCGAGAACGCCGCCCGCCAGTCCTTCGTCCGCGAGATGGTCGGCCGTGACGAACTGCGCAACGCCATAACCCTCAACTCGGTGATGGTGAACGCGGCGCGCGCCGTCGGCCCGGCGGTCGGCGGCGTGCTGATCGCCGCGGTCGGCGTCGGGATCTGCTTCCTGCTCAACGCGGCCAGCTTCGTCGCCGTGGTCGCCTCCCTGCTGCGCATGGACCGCTCCGCCCTGCGGCCGAGCCCGCCCACGCCGCGGGCCCGCGGCCAGCTGCGCGAGGGCCTGCGCTACGCCGCGGCGACCCCGACGATCGCGATCCCGCTGGCCATGATGGGCCTGGTCGGCCTGCTGGCGTACGAGTTCCAGGTGTCGCTGCCGGTGTTCGTGGAGCGGACCTTCCACGGCGGCTCGGTCGCCTTCGGCTGCATGACCTCGGCGATGGGGATCGGCGCGGTCGTCGGCGGCCTGTTCACCGCGGCCCGCGGCCGCACCGGCCTGCGGCCGATGATCATCGCCTCGGCCGGCTTCGGCGTCTCGATGCTGGCCGCCGCCTACGCGCCGGTGTTCGCGCTGTCCTGCGGGGTGATGCTGCTGGTCGGCTGGGCCAGCGTCTCGTTCATCGCGATCGGCAACTCCACGATCCAGCTGTCCTCCGACCCGGAGAAGCGCGGCCGGATGATCGCGTTGTGGCAGGTGGCGTTCCAGGGCACCACGCCGATCGGCGGGCCGCTGATCGGCTGGGTGATCGCGATCTCGGACCCGCGCTCGGGGCTGGCGGTCGGCGGCCTGTCCTGCCTGCTGGCCGGGGCCGGGGGCCTGATGCTGGCGCGCCGGGTCTCGCGGCGGACGGCGGGGGCCCAGGCCCGGCCGGCGGCCGAACCGGCGTAACGCGACCGCCGCGAGGGTCGTTGACGGGGTATGAAGACCCCAACCCGCCTCCTGATCGGAACGCTCGCCACCGCCGCCGCGCTGTCCGGCGCTGTCGCCGGTGCCGCCGCGGCCCGCGCCGACGACAGCGGCCCCGACCTGGACATGAACTCCGTCCTGTGCCCGGTGGCCACCACCGGCCTGCTCGCGACCGCGATCAACGGCCTCAACAGCGAGAGCCTGCCTCAAGCCTGCGGCGCCCACGGCCCCGTCGGCGCTGCTCGGTGATAATTCCATCACGCTCTGTCAGTTCCGGTCGCTAGTCTGCCTGGCGTGACAGACGCCGAAACCCAGCCGTCGCGCTTCCGGCGCATCAGGGCTCTGTTCTCCGCCGACGCGGTTCCCCGCCACGAGATCGACGACCTGGCCGCCGACCCGTACGTCGCGACCTGGACGCGCGGCTACGCCGAGGTCGCCGCGGCCAGCTTCTGGTCCAACGCCCGCCGCATGCCGGACCTGCTCCGGCTCACCCTGCGCACCGCGGCCGGGCAGTCCCGCTGGCGCGTGATCACGCTGGTGGTGCTGCAGCTGCTCTCCGGGGTGTTCCAGGCCCTCGGGCTGCTGGCGACCACCGGGGTGCTGGCGGCGCTGTTCACCGGCCGTCCGACCCCGGACCGGATCGCCGCGGCGCTGCCCTCGCTGATCCTCATCGCCGCGTTCACCGCCGGCACGGCGCTCGCCTCCAGCATCAGCTCCCTGATGCAGTCCCAGCTGAGCCCGGCGATGGACGCCGCCGCGCTGGCCCGCATCCAGGAGCTGTGCACCGGGGTGGAGCTGGTCGCCTTCGACCAGGCCGGCTGGTTCGACACCGAGAACGCGGCCGAGCGCGGCGCGGTGTCCCCGCACTTCATGCTGCAGGCCACCGTGCGGATCCTGGCCGGGCTGGCCACCGTCGGCTCGGCGATCCTGGTGGTCGCGTTCGTGAGCCCGCTGCTGCTGCCGCTGATCCTGGTCACGATCGTGCCGCGCTGGTGGGCCGCGGTGCGGGTGGCGCGCATGGACTACAAGGTGTTCGTCCGCCAGGCCGAGGGCCGCCGCCGGGTCAACCAGATCGCCTACATCGGGCAGTCCATCCAGCAGGCCGCCGAGGTGCGCGCGCTGAGCATGTCCGCATACCTGGCCGGCCGCTACCGGCGCATATCCCGGCGCATCCTCGCGGAGAACATAGCCCTGCAGCGTGCCGAGACGATGTCCCAGATCCTCGGCGACGCCATCGCCGGCATCGCGGTGGCGGGGGTGTACACCGTGCTGGGGCTGCTGCTGTGGCGCAACGCGATCCCGCTGGCCGCCGGCGGGACGGCGGTCATCGCCATCGGCCGGGCCCAGGCCTCGCTGATGCAGATGATCACCAGCGTCAACTCCCTGTTCGCCGAAGGGCTGTACTTCGACGGGTACCTGCGCTTCTGCGAGAAGGCCGAATCGCTCGTCCCCAGCCCCGGAACCGTATCGGTCCCCGAGGACTTCGCGGCCATCACCGTGGAGGACGTCACCTTCACCTACGAGGGAGCCGAGCGGCCCGCTCTGCTCAACGCCACCCTCACCATCGCCCGGGGCCAGGTCGTCGCCCTGGTCGGCGAGAACGGCGCGGCCAAGACGACGCTGGCCAAGCTCCTGGGCCGCGGCTACCTCCCCGACTCCGGCACGATCCGCTGGGACGGCCTGGACACCGCGCTCATGGAACCCAACGAGCTCCGGGGCCGCATCGCCTACATCGGCCAGGACGGCGCCCGGTTCCCCTTCACGGCCCGGGAGAACATCCGCGTCGGCGACTGGACCCGCACCGACGAAGACGCCATCCAGGCCGCGGCCGTCGCCGCCGGCGCTCACGAGTTCATCACCGGCCTGCCCAACAGCTACGCCACCTTGATGGACCGCTCCCTGTCCTGGGGCACGAACGTCTCCGGCGGCCAGCACCAGCGCATCAACCTCGCCCGCGGCTTCTATCGGCAGGGAACCCTGGTCATCGCCGACGAACCGACGTCCAACCTGGACGCGGCCGCCGAGATCGACTTCTACCACCGGCTGCGTTCCTACGGCGGCACCATCGTCATGGTCACCCACCGGCTCAACGCCGTCCAAGCCTGCGCCGACCACATCTACGTCCTCGAACACGGCCGGATCTCCGCCCACGGCACCCACGCGGAGCTGATGGCCGACCCGGCCGGCGGCTGGTACCGGGACAGCTACCTGTTGCAGCAGAACTCGTTCACCACACGGGCCGATGCCGCGCTCGCCGAGGATCGCCGACCCTGACCCTGACGCTGGCCCTGACGCTGAACGCCGTCGGAGACGGGCGTCGGCTCAGAGATCAGATCGCGCCATATCGCGTGATGCCATGTCATCACGCGTGGTGTCGCGCGATATCGCGCATGATCAAGTCGCTGTAAAATAATTCGGCACAGCGATGCCGATACTGCGTGCCGAATGTCGCTCGGCGTGCCGGGGAGCGGAGATGGGAAAGCGCGAGAACATCGTCAGGCACGAGAGCCTGATGGTGAACTACTCCGTAGCGAACGACTGGACGGTCGTCGAGGTCGACGGCGGTATGGACGTCCACACCGCGACCATGGTCCGCGACGCGGTGCTCGGGCTGATGGACGAGGGGCACGAGCACTTCGTCCTGGACCTCGGCTTCGTCACCTTCATGGACTCCACCGGCCTGGGCGCGATCATCGCGGTCACGAAACGCATCCGTGAGCAGGGAGGTTCGCTGCGCATCGCGTCCGCCTCGAGCCGGATCCTGCGCGTCTTCGAGCTCACCGGCCTGCGCTCGAACTTCGACTTCCGGTCCTCGGCCGACGAGGCGATCGGATCCGCCCCCGCGCTCGGCTGAGCCGGCCGGCACCCACATGGCCGCCAGCGGGCCATGCCAGCGTCTTTGACCTGCGGAAAGGTGCCTAGGATCGGTCATATCGGCACCATCGACACTTCGGCACTTCGGTATCGAACTGGAGCACCGAGATCGAACTGGAGAGCCGGGATCGAACTGGAGCACCGAGATGGCTGAACACCCACACATCGCACTCGTCCGCCGCGGCTACGAAGCCTTCAACAAGGGCGACGTCGACACGCTGCGTGAGATCATCGCCCGCGATTGCGTGCAGCATGTCGGCGGGGACAGCCTGGCTTCCGGCGAGTTCAAGGGCGTCGACGCCATGCTCGCCTACTACGCGCGGCTGGCCGAGCTCACCGGCGGGACGTTCCGCGCCGCACCCGAGCTGTTCTCCACGGACGGGAACGGACACGTCATCGTCGTCCACCGCCTCACCGGCACCCGGGGCGACAAGACGCTGGACCAGCGCGGCGCGCTGCTGTTCCAGATCGCCGACGACAAGGCCGTCGACCTGCTGCAGTGCGACACGGACCTTGATGAGTCCGACCGCTTCTGGAGCTGAGACGGGCCTGCGCCCGCCCGGCAGCGGGGAGCGGGCCGATGGGTGAGGAGAGCCTGGACCGGTCGGAAGGCGCCGGCGAGCGGCTGCTCGGCCTGTTGCTCGATCGGGCGAAGATGCTGCCGCCGCAGCTGATCCCCCCGCTGATCGCCGAGGAGGTCGCCCGGATCGGCGGTCGCGACGTGTCCATCCTGGTCCAGGACTACGCGCAGGAGATGCTGGTGCCGCTGCCGGGCCGGAACCTGTACGTCGGCCACCCCGAGCCGGTGGACGACTCCGCCGCCGGCCTGTCCTTCCTGCGCGCGGACGTCGTCGAGGTGCCGCAGGCGCACGGCGTGCGGATGTACCTGCCGCTGCTGGACGGCAGCGACCAGGTGGGCGTGATGGCCCTGACCCTGGACCGCGTCGGGGACGACGACCGGCGGCTGCTGGGCAGCCTCGCGGGCCTGGTCGCGGACATGCTGGTGACCAAGAACGCCTACACGGACCAGTTCTTCCAGGCCCGGCGCCGGGAGCCGATGAGCGTGTCCGCGGAGATCCAGTGGAGCCTGCTGCCGCCGCTGACGATGTCGCTGCCGCAGATCGACGTCGCCGGCATCCTGGAGCCCGCCTACCGCGTCGCCGGCGACAGCTTCGACTACGCCCTCAACGACAACATCCTGCACGCGGCCGTCATCGACGCGATGGGCCACAACCTGGACGCCGCCACGATGGCGACCGTCGCCATCGGCGCGTACCGCCATGCCCGGCGGGTGTTCGTCAGCCTGGCGGAGAAGTACGCGTTCATGGACGAGGCCGTCTCCCGGCAGTTCGGGCCCGACCACTTCGTGACCGCGCAGCTCATGCACGTGAACCTCACCACCGGCGCGTTGCAGCTGGTCAACGCCGGACACCCGGCGCCGCTGCTGATCCGCGACGGTCTGGTCGTGCGCCAACTGGAGAGCGCGACGACCCTGCCCGTCGGCTTCGGCGGCGAGGCGCCCCGGATCCGGGAGCACACGCTCCAGCCGGGTGACAGGGTGCTGTGTTACACCGACGGCATCATCGAGGAACACGTCGCCGGCGAGGAGCCGTTCGGCGAGGAACGGCTCATCCGGTGCGTCAACCGCCTGGGGCGGGCGCCGTCGCAGGGGACGCGGGCGGACCTGCGCCGGCTCTCCCACACGCTGAAGCAGGAACGAGGCGGCCGGACCAGCGATGACGCGACGCTGTTCATGATCGAGTGGCGTGGGGACGGCGGGGAGGGCGGCGCGCGGGACAGCGCGGCCGCCGACGGCCGGGACGGGTCGTGTCGCTGAGCAGGCCTTGGCGAAGCGCGCTCAGGCCTCGCTTCCGGTCTCCCCGAGCTCGGTGAACAGCGTCACATGCAGCGAACCCGGCGCGTCCAGCCGGGCGTTCAGCGAGTTCCACGGGGTCCGCGTCGGCGGGGCCACCACCTCCGCCCCGGCGGCGGCCAGTTCGGCGGTGGTTGCCGTCGCGTCGTCGACCTGGAAGGCGACGCGCAGGTGCCCGGCCACCCGGCGGCCGACCTCGACCTCGTCGATGAAGGCGGCATGCCCGGGGTCGGCGATCTCCAGGGTCGCCCGGCCGGCCTCCAGGATGGTGACCCGGCCGTCCGGCGAGGCGAAGGCGGCGCGCTCGGGCAGACCGAGGACGTCGCGATAGAAACGCAGCGCCGCCTCGTAGTCGTCGGCGGTCACGACCAGGCGCAGCTCGCGCACCGCGGGTTCCTCAGCCATCTCAACTCCCTTGTTCTGACAGGCTCGGACGCAGACATTACTGCAGCCCGGTACGCACCGAAGTGATGCGCTGGGTGTTGAATCCGAGCCAGTGCATCCGCCCCGCGTACCGGGCGTGCTCGATCTTGACGCAGCGGTCCGCCACCACGTCCAGCCCGCCGTCCTCGGCGATCTGGAATCCTTCGGGGCTGATCACCCCGAACTGGCACCACAGCGCCGAAGCCCCGATCGCCACGGCGTCCCGAGCGATGTCCGGGACGGCGTCCGGGGCACGGAACACGTTCACCACGTCGACCGCTTCGGGGATGTCGTGCAGGCTCGGGTAGCAGCGTTCGCCGAGGATCTCGGTCTCGCGCGGGTTCACCGGGACGACGCGGAAGCCGTGGCGTTTGAGGTAGTAGCCGACGAAGTAGCTGGCGCGCAGTTCGTTGCCCGACAGCCCGACGACGGCGATCGTTCCGGCGGAGTTGAGCACGCGCTGGATGGTGAGCGGGTCCTGGTACCGCGCGGGGCCGGTCATGCCGCGCCTTCCTTCTCAGGGGTCTGTGTCTCAAGCTTCTGCTCCTCAAGCGTCTGCGCGACGCGGGTCAGGGCTTGGTCCAGGTCCCACACCAGGTCCTCGACGGACTCCAGCCCGACCGACAGCCGTACCGTTCCGGGCCGGACGCCGGCCGCGCGCAGTTCGTCGTCGGAGAGCTGGCGGTGGGTGGTGCTCGCGGGGTGGATGATCAGGCTCTTGGCGTCGCCGACGTTGGCCAGGTGGGACCACAGCGTGACGCCGCCGATCAACCCCTGTCCGCCCGCGCGGCCCCCGGCGCAGTCGAAGGAGAACACCGCGCCCGCCCCGCGCGGCAGGTACTTCTCCACGAGCGGCTGGAACTTGCCGCCGGGCAGGCCGGGGTAGGTCACGTTCGAGGCCAGGCCGTGGCCGTCGAGGAAGGCCGCGACCGAGGCCGCGTTGGCCACGTGGCGGTCCATCCGCAGCGACAGGGTCTCGATGCCTTGCAGGAACAGGAAGGCGTTGAAGGGGGAGAGCGCGGCGCCGAGGTCGCGCAGCGTCTCGGCCCGCAGCTTCATCAGGTAGCCGTAGGCGCCGAACGTCTCGTGGAACTTCAAGCCGTGATAGGCCGGGGAGGGCTCGGCCACGACCGGGAAACGCCCGTTGGACCAGTCGAAGGTGCCGGCCTCGACCACGACCCCGCCGATGCTCGTGCCGTGGCCGCCGAGGAACTTGGTCGCCGAGTGCACCACGATGTCCGCGCCCCACTCGATCGGGCGGCACAGGTACGGCGTGGCGAAGGTGTTGTCCACGATCAGCGGCAGGCCGTGGCGGTGGGCGATCGCGGCGAGTGCCTCGATGTCCAGCACGTTGCCCGCCGGGTTGCCGATCGTCTCGCCGAAGAAGGCCTTGGTGGTCGGCCGGACGGCGGCCTCCCAGGCCTCCGGGTCGTCGGGGTCGGCCCAGGTCAGGTCGACGTTCATCTTGCCGAACAGGTGCTTGAACTGGTTGACGGTCCCGCCGTAGAGCGCCGAGGAGGACACGATGTGGTCCCCGGGGCGCAGCAGGGTGAACAGCGCCGCCGCTTGAGCGGCGATCCCGCTGGCGAACGCGACCGCGCCGACACCGCCCTCCAGGTTCGCCACCCGCTCTTCGAAGGTTGCGACCGTCGGATTCATGATGCGCGAGTAGGTGTTGCCGTACTCCTGGAGGTTGAAGTACGCGGCGGCGGACTCCGGGTCTTCGAACACGTAGCTGGCGGTCTGGAAGATCGGGACGGCCCGCGCTCCGGTGTTCGGGTCGGGACGTTGTCCGGCATGGAGTTGGCGGGTGTCGAAGCCGAACTCGCGGGGTTGTTCGGTGCGGAAGGTGTCGCCGCTCATGGACTCCTCTTCGGTTTGGTGTCGGTCGTTGTCTCAGTGCCGCCGCCGGCCAGGAAGCGGCGGACGATGGGGATCTGGCGGGCCTCTTCCAGTAGGAAGCTGTCATGCCCGTAAGGCGCGTCGATCAGGTGGTACTCCACGGGCTTGCCGAGAGCTTCGAGCGTGTCGGCGATCTCCTGGGACGCGGACGGCGGATACAGCCAGTCCGAGCTGAATGCGATGAGCAGGGTGCGGGCCGAGACGTTCGCGAGCGCGCGTTCCAGCGAGCCGCCTCCGTGCTGGCGGGCCAGGTCGAAGTAGGTCAGCGCGCGGGACAGGTACAGGTAGGTGTTCGCGTCGAACCGCTTCACGAACGAGTCGGCCTGATGGCGCAGGTAGCTCTCCACCGCGAACTCGGGCTCGGTGATCGTGTGGCGGATATCCTCGGCGGCCTGCAACCGGCGGCCGAACTTGGTGTCCAGTGCGCCGGCCGACAGGTAGGTGACGTGGCCGACCATGCGGGCGACACCCATTCCGGCGCCCGGTTCCCGGCCGGTGCCCGCATAGCGGCCGTCCTGCCAGTCCGGATCGGCCATGATGGCCTCGCGGGCGATCGCGTTCCAGGCCACGCCTTGGGGATGCAGCGCGTGGGTCGACGCGATCGCGATGACCGCCCGCACCTGGTCGGGGAACAGGATCGCCCACTCCAGGGCCTGCATGCCGCCGAGCGACCCACCGGCCACGGCGGCCAGCTGCCGGATGCCGAGCTCTTCCAGGAACGCGCGCTGCGTTCGCACCATGTCGGCGACGGTGATCACCGGGAAGTCCGGTCCGTAGGGCCGGCTGGTGTCAGGGTTCGTCGACGACGGTCCGGTGGTGCCGCGGCAGCCGCCGAGCAGGTTGGTGGAGACGACGAAGTACCGGTCGGTGTCGAAGGCTTTGCCGGGGCCGATCATTCCGTCCCACCAGCCGAGGGCCGCTCCGTCCGCTCCGTCGCGGTCTTCGGCGGCGAAGCCGTCGCGGGTGCCGGTCTCGGGCGTTTTGGAGGCATCGGGGGCGGCGGTGGTACTGCCGGCGGCGTGCGCGTCTCCGCTGAGCGCGTGGCAGACCAGGATGACGTTGTCACGAGCGGGAGACAGCGTCCCGTAGGTCTCGTAAGCCACCCGCACCGAGCGAAGATCCCTACCGCATTCCAGGGAAATCGGCTCCGGAAGATCCAGGAACCGCGTCCGGACGGCGCCGACCGATCCGGACGTCGGGGCCGGAGCGGGCTTTGGCATGAGGGCTATGTTACGCGCCCCTCTCCGGGTATTGTCGAGTAATCACATGGGGATTAAAGACTCGTCGACGGCATCGGGGGGAAGGGCGGTTCGGGCCATGGCCACGGCTACCAACGGAGTCAACGTGCAGGCGCTGCTGGAGGCGCGGGAGGTGCTCAAGGGCGCGCCGGAGGCCGCCCAGTTCACCTGGCGAGCGTCGTCGACGTGGCGCGAGGGGGTCCACAGCACCACCACCGTCCAGAAGTTCTTCGGCCTGGGTGAGGAGCGCAGCCACAAGGAGGAGTCGGTGTTCGAAGCCGACCACCCGGAGGTCTTCGCCGCCGAGGACAACGGCATCACCCCGATCGAGTACCTGCTGGTGGGCCTGGCGGGCTGCCTGACCGCCGGGGTCGCGGCCGTGGCGCAGAACCGCGGGATCCAGCTGCACTCGGTGCGGTCCACCGTCGAGGGGCGGCACGACATCCGCGGCATCCTCGGCGCCGACAGCGATGTCCGCAACGGCTTCAGCGACATCAAGGTGACCTTCGACATCGACGCCGACGCCTCGCGCCAGGAGATCGAGGCCCTGGTGGCGCAGTCGCAGAAGCGCTCGGCGGTGTTCGACGCGCTGACCAACCCGACCGACGTCACCGTCGAAGTGGCCTGAGGGGCGCGTCATCGAGCGCACCGATGCGGTGGTGGTCGGGGCCGGGCACGCGGGCCTGGCCGTCAGCCGCTTCCTGTCCGCCCGGTCCGTCGACCATCTCGTCCTCGAACGTGGCGAGGTGGGCAACTCCTGGCGCCGCGAGCGGTGGGACTCGCTGCGCCTGCTGACCCCCAACTGGCTGAGCCGGCTGCCGGACCATCCCTACCAGGGCCCTGATCCCGACGGCTACATGACCGCCGGCGAGGTCGCCGAGTTCATCGGCGGCTTCGCCGCGGCCTCGCGCGCGCCGGTGCGCACCGGTACGCGGGTCACTTCGGTGCGCCCGGCGGAGGACGGGTACCGGGTGCGGACGTGGTCTTCGGCTGGCACCGAGAACGGCGAGATCCAGGCGCGGACCGTCGTCCTCGCCAGCGGCGCGTGCAACATCCCGACGGTCCCGGCGTTCAAGGACGCGCTTCCGGAGTCCATCAGACAGCTGACACCCTTCGACTACACCGGGCCGGCCGAGCTGCCGGACGGCGGCGTGCTCGTCGTCGGCGGATCGGCCACCGGGGTGCAGGTGGCGGCCGAGCTGCGGCGGTCGGGGCGGCCGGTGGTGCTCTCGACGGGGGAGCATGTGCGGCTGCCCAGGACTTACCGGGGCCGGGACGTTCTGTGGTGGATGCAGGCCTCCGGGGTCTGGGACCAGCGCCACGACGAGGTCGATGATCTGGAGCGGGCGCGTGCTCTGCCCTCGCCGCAGCTCGTCGGGACTCCTGAGCGTGCGACGCTCGATCTCAACACCCTGATCGCTCTCGGGGTCGAGCCGGTGGGCCGGTGGGCGGCGGTCCGCGACGGCGCCGCGTTGTTCTCGGGCGGCCTGCGCAACGTGTGCTCGCTGGCGGATCTGAAGATGGAGCGGCTGCTGGACACGTTCGACGCGTGGGCTCGTAAGCGCCGGGGCCGGGACGACGGCCCGGACCAGGAGCCCGAGCGGTTCGCGCCGACGCGGGTGCCCGACTCGGTGCGACTCCGGCTCGATCTGCGCGGCGGGGAGATCCGGACGGTCGTGTGGGCCACGGGCTTCCGGCCCGACTACGGCTGGCTCGACGTGCCGGTGCTCGACGGCAAGGGGCGGCTGCGGCACGTCGGCGGGGTGGTGACGGACGCCCCCGGGCTGTACGCCGTCGGGCTGCCCGTGCTGCGGCGGCGCAAGTCGACGTTCATCCACGGCGCCGAGGACGATGCCCGGGAGGTCGTCGACCATCTGGCGGATTACCTGGCGGGACGGCATTGAACACATGTGCGGCACCGGTTGCACTGCCGGCACCGGCGGCGCGGTACTGCTGGCACGGTTTTCGACCAGCGCTGTGATGGACTGTCCCGATGCTGCACACCCGCACCACCCCGGCCGAAAAGCGCCGCGCCTTCCGCGACCGCCTCGCCTCCGGACGCCTGATCCGGATGCCCGGAGCGGTCAACCCGCTGTCGGCGCGGCTGATCCAGGAGACCGGATTCGAAGCGATGTATCTGTCCGGCGCGGTGTTCTCCGCCGACCTGGCGCTGCCCGACATCGGCCTGACCACCTCGACGGAACTGGCCGACCGGGCCCGCCAGATCGCCCGCGTCAGCGACCTCCCGCTGCTGGTCGACGCCGACACCGGCTTCGGCGAGCCGATGAACGCCGCGCGCACCGTGCAGCTGCTGGAGGACGCCGGCGCCGCCGGCCTGCACCTGGAGGACCAGGTCAACCCCAAGCGCTGCGGCCACCTGGACGGCAAGAGCGTGGTGCCGCGCGAGGAGATGGTGCGCCGGGTGCGAGCCGCCGTCTCGGCCCGGCGTGACCCGGACTTCGTCATCATGGCCCGCACCGACGCGCGGGCTGTGGAAGGACTCGACGCCGCGATCGAGCGCGCGAAGGCCTACGTCGACGCCGGCGCGGACGCGATCTTTCCTGAAGCCCTTGCCGACGAAGCGGAATTCGCCGCGTTCCGAGCAGCGGTGGAGGTGCCGCTGCTGGCCAACATGACCGAGTTCGGCAAGGGCCGGTTGCTGACCGCCGAGACGCTGGCCGAGCTCGGCTACAACATCGTGCTCTATCCGGTGACGTTGCTGCGGTTGGCCATGGGCGCCATCGAGGACGGGCTCCGGACGCTGGCCGCTGAGGGGAGCCAGGAATCGCTGCTGCCGCGCATGCAGACTCGTTCGCGGCTGTATGAGCTGTTGGATTACGCGGCGTATTCGAGCTTTGACGCATCCGTCTTCGACTTCACGCTGCCGTGACGACGGTCAGGTCCGACCGGCGAGAACGGTGCCGATCGCGGCGACGCCCTCGGTGACGGCCCGCGTGCCGACGTTGCCGAAGCCGAGCACGAGCCGGGGCGGCGCGACGTCGTGCGACGCGCGGCAGGTGCTCATCCCGTACAGGCCGACGGCCCGTTCCCGGGCGGCCGCGACGACCTGTTGCTCGTCGGCGTGGTCCGGAAGGTGGGCGACGGCGTGGAAGCCGGCGGCCAGGCCGGTGACCGTGATGCCGGGGGCGTGGTCGGACAGCGCGTTCAGCAGAGCGGTCCGGCGGGCCGCGTAGGTGGTGCGGACGCGGCGCAGGTGGCGGTCGAAACGGCCGGATTCGATCAACCGCGCCAGGGCGATCTGGTCCAGGGTGGCGGTGCCGCGGTCGGTGGTGTGCTTGTGGCGGGTGAGCGGTTCGTGCAGGGCCGGCGGGCAGAGCATCCAGCCGATGCGCAGGGCCGGTGCCAGGGACTTGCTGACGGTGCCGATGGAGATCACCCGGTCCGGTGCCAGACCTTGGAGCGTGCCCACCGGCTCGCGGTCGTAGCGGAACTCGGCGTCGTATTCGTCCTCGACGATGTAGCCGTCGTGGCGCACGGCCCAGTCGATCAGCGCGAGCCGCCGGGCCGGGGCCAGGACGACGCCGGTGGGCCACTGGTGCGCGGGGGTGACGACGACCGCGCGGGCCCGCGTCGCGGCCAGGGCTTCCACATCGAGGCCCTGTTCGTCCACAGGCACCGGTATCGCGGTCGATCCCGCCGCGTCGGCCGCCGCACCGATGGCCTTCGGCGAGCCGGGGTCCTCGAAGGCCACGGTCCGCACGCCGCCGTCCGCCAGGACGCGCAGCGCGAGGTTCAAGCCCTGGGCGTAGCCGTTGCAGACGATGATCCGGTCCGGATCGGCGGCCGCGGAACGGACGCGTCGCAGGTAGCCGCCCAGGACTTCGCGCAGCGCCGGGCTGCCGCACGGGTCGCCGTAGTCGAGGTCTGCGGTCGGCATCATGCGTGCGGCTTCCCGCACAGCCCACAGCCAGTCCGGCATCGGGAAGGAGGCCAGGTCCGGCACGCCCCAGCGGAAGTCCGCGATGAGGGAGTGCGGCGCCGCCGCGGATCGGGGCGCCGGCACGGGGACCGCGGCTCCCGCGGCGACGCGGGTCGCCGAGCCGGGACGCGTCACCAGGTAGCCCTCGGCTTGGAGTTGCGCGTAGCACTCCTGGACCAGGCCGCGCGAGAGGCCCAGGGCGCCGGCGAGCTCGCGGGAGGACGGGACGCGTTCGCCGACGTGCAGTCGGCCGGTGCGGATGGCGACCCGCAGCGCCTGCTCTACCTGGGTGCGCAAGGGCACGCTGCTTGTGCGGTCGACGGTCAGCAGTAGTTCGGGGGAGGAACTGGACCACTCCAGGGGCATGGAACTGGAGCTTAACCGCGACCCGGTTGCGCCCGTAGCGTCGTGTCGTGGTCAGTATCCCGATGAGCCCCAGAACGCGACTGCTGCCGGCTGCCCGTCGTCTAGCGCCCGGTAGCGCTGTACCGCCTCCAGAGCCTGCGCGAGGCCTCCGGCGTACTCGCCGATGTGATTCCAGCCGGTTCCACCCACCCTGCTTACCCCCACTCCGTGTAAGACAGCTGTCGAGACGTGGGGACTTTATCGACTCGCGACAGTGAATAGGCGGCTTCACCAATTGATGGAGGCTGTAGTGCACCCCTTCTCGGACGTCGACGCAAGCGGCCGCGCCGCCGAACTCGTCGAATACCTCGACCGCACTGATCGCGGGCTGCACGCGCCGAAGGAGACCCTCAGGGCCGGCCTGGACCTGCCCCCGGGCGGTCGCGTCCTGGACCTCGGATGCGGGGCCGGGCACGAACTCGTCCAGCTGGAACGGGCCGGGTTCCAGGCCTATGGCGTGGACCCCAGCGCGGCGATGGTGAGCGCGAGCCGGGAGCGGCTGGCCGGGCACGGGTTCACGGCCCGGCTGGCGCTGGCCGACGGGCAGCGGCTGCCCTACGCCGACGGCTTCTTCGACGGATGCCGGATCGAGCGGGTCCTGCAGCACGTGCCGGACCCGTCGGCGGCGCTGGGGCAGGCGCTCCGGGTGCTGAGGCCCGGCGGGAGGATCGCGGTCCTGGAGCCGGACTGGGCATCGGTGACTCTGGCCTCCGCGGACGCCGAGGCGGCCCGGGCCGTCGCCCGAGAGGCCGGCGGCGGCATCGCCCACCGTGCCGTCGGCCGGCACCTGCGCCGGCTGCTGGCCGAGGCCGGATTCCAGGACGTGCGCATCGAGGTCGAGCTCGTCGTCTACTCCTCGATCGGCGACCTGTCCGGCGTCATCTCCCTGGAACGTGCCGCCGCGCGGGCGTGCGACGCCGGCCGGATCGACGAGGCGCGCGCCGCCGCCTGGCTGGCCGAACAGCGGGAACTCTCCGAGCGCGGCATGTTCCACGCCACGTTCCACCGCTCCGTCCTCGCCTGGGCCCGCCGTCCCGCTGGCGTCCCGGCGGCGGCATGATCGAGGCGATCCGCAGCTCCAGCGCCCGCGTCATCAGGGCCCTGAGCGCGATGGACGACCGCGAGGCGCGCCAGCCCTCCGCGTTGCCGGGGTGGACCCGGGCCCACGTGGTCGGCCATCTCATCCAGAGCGGCGACGCCTACCTGTGGCTGATGGCCGTGGCGCGCGACGGCGTCGAACCCTGGCCGCGGGCTGAGCGCGCGGCGATGGCGCGGGAGCTGGAGGACCTGGCCGCACGGCCCGTTGCCGAACTCGTCGATGGCCTCGCCGACCGGATGGACCGGCTGGTGCGGGTGTCCGAGGTGATGCCCGTCGAGCGGTGGGACACGCTGGTCCAGGCACTGGCGGGTTGGCGGCATCCCGCCTGGTACATCCTGCGTCGATGCCTGCGCGAGTTGGAGACCCACCACCTCGATCTCGACGTCGGCTACCGCACCGACGACTGGCCCGCGCCGTATGTCGCCTGGGCGCTGGAGGACACCCTCAGCACCCTCGCCGCGCGCGGCTTCCCGCTCGCCCGGGTCGAGGCCGTCGACCTCGAACGCTCGTGGGCGCTCTCCGACGCCGGACCGGTGGTATCCGGGCCCGGTCACGCCGTGCTGGGGTGGCTCAGCGGGCGCCGCGGCGGCGCCGGGCTGAGCGCGCAGGAGCTGCCCGCGGCGCCGGCCTGGCCGATGCCGCCGACGCCCGGTTGGGGCTGAAGCGACTCGGGTCGGCGATAAGGAGTTGGAGGGACGACCCCCGGGAACCCGACGGAGCCGCGGACGAGTGGCTGTGTGGGCGTCGTTGGCGGCTGTCGCGACGGTGGTCAGCGGATGTGGTGGCTCGACCGGGTCGAGCTCGCACGCGGCGGGGAGTGCGGGCTCGACAGCAAGTTCCGCGGTGTCGGCGTCTGACCCCGCGACGACAGGCGCCGTGGCGACGACGTCTTCGTCGTCGGCTGTCGCCGTGGCGCCGGTGCCTCCGGACCTGCAGAAGATCTACCCGGCCGCTTGGCCGTCGCCCGACCGGCTTCCGCTGAACGCCTCCTACGGCTGGCAGCTGGCCGGCAAGCCGAACCGGATCCTGTCCAGCGCCCAGGACCCCAACGCGTTCTGGTCGGGCGCCTGCGACAACTGGCCGAACGCCCCGCAGGCCGGCTGGACGGGCACCCAGGAGGTGGCCTTCGCCCCGACGAAGGACTTCACCACCACGAGCGCCGCGCCGGGCTACGACGCACCGTGGATCAACACCGGCCAGATGGTGATGTTCGCCGACGCGAAGTCCGCGGCGGCGGCGTACACGGCCGTGGTGAAGCTGAACGACACCTGTGCCCCGAACGGCCACTTCCAGCGCGTCGCGTCCATCGCCGGCGGCCAGAGCTGGGCCATGTCCTGGATCGGCTCGTCCCCCATCCAGATGATGCGCACGTACGCGGTGCAGCGCGGCTCGGTGATCATGGTGCTGCAACTCATCGAGCACCCCGGTCAGGCGCCGGCCTACGACGGCGGGCAGGACACTGCGACGCTGAACGACATCGCCGAGCATCTGTGTGCTTACTCGGGAGCGTGCTGATCGCGGCGCTGGGGTGGGGGAGGCCGGCTCTCTGGATGCGGATAACAGGCCCTGATCGATTCCGATATCCGAACCCTCACCGGTAAACGTTCGACTCCCGCCGTTGGAACCCGGCGCGCTCGTAGAACCGGTTCGCGGCCTCGCCAAAAAATCTCCCGCCCCCGCCACAGACCCGCATCACCACCTCGTGCGTCTGTAGGGGCGTGGGACGACAAAGCAAGCGAACCGACCTCGACGCGGACTTCACCGAGTTCGTGGAGGCGAACGCCCACCGCATCCGCGCTCTGGCCCAGTGGCTGAGCGGTGATCCGGACCGGGCCGCCGATCTCGCGCAGTCGGCTTTGGAGCGTACGTACGTGCGCTGGGGGCGTATCCAGTCCGGTGATCCGATGGCGTACGTCCGCAAAGCCCTGCTCAACCAGCAGCGTGACTGGTGGCGCCGGCGCCGGCGCCGGCCGGAGTGGCCGACGGCCGAGGTGCCGGATGTGCGCTTCCAGGACGACCATGCGGTCGGCCATGCGCGGCGGGACGTGATGCTCGCGGCGTTGGGGCAGCTCACGGTGCGGGAGCGGCAGGTGCTGGTGCTCCGGTACTACGCGGACCTGAGCGATGAGCAGATCGCCGCCGAGGTCGGGGTGGCCGTGGGCACGGTGAAGAGCACTTCGGCGCGGGGGTTGCGCAAGATGCGCGTCCTGCTCAGCTCGGCCGGGGCGCCTGTTCCGGTCGATTGGTGACGGGGTACTTCGATTCGGAGGTGGTGTATGGAAACGGCTGAGGGTTTGGAAAGGCACATGCGGGAGGTCCTGCATGGCGAGGATGACAAGGTGGCCGGATTCACCGCGGCGCAGGTGATCGCCAAGGGGCAGCACCGGCGGCGGGCGCGCACGGCGGCGGTTTCCGGGGTCGCGCTGGTCGCGGCCGGGGCGGTGGCGGTGGTGCCGAGTGCGCTGGCCGGCGGGCACGGTCCCGGTCGGGGCGGGGTGGTGTCGGCGGCCGGGGGTCCGGTGCAGAGTGTGAGCTCGGCGCCTTCGTCGACGGCGCGCGTGGTGGCGGCCCCGCCGACTTCGCCGGTGTCCTCGGCATCGTCCTCGTCGTCGGCACCGGCCGTGCGCGTGGTGAAGCCGGGGAAGACCGACCTCGGCGGCGGCTATTCGCTGACGCTGACCTCGGACTCGTCGACCCTGACGGGTCACGACGGCCAGGTCGGGCCGAATTACACCGACAACGGCAACCAGGGGGCCGACACGATCGGCATCCAGGGCTGCGGATCCGTGATCGCCGGCCTGTACATCGGCAAGGGCGAGGCGGCTTCGGGCACGGTGACGGTGGACGGAAAGTCCTACCCCCTGACCATCGTCACGCTGGCCGGCCACCCGGGGTGGAGCGTGGCCTACGCGCTCCTGCCGGCGCCCCCGAAGACCACGTCGGCGACGTCGATCAGCGTCTCGGACGCGGCCGGGCACCAGCTGGCCTCGTTCACGGATCCGGGTCGCAAGCACTGAGGCGGGCGGCGGCCGCCACGGGGTTCCGGCCGTGATGCGGGTTGTGCCGGGCGTCTGAACCGCCCGGCACAACCTACTCGGCGGCGTGTACAGCTCCGCCGATCACGGATTCTTCCACTACGGCTCGCGTTTGGGGTTCGGCGCCTTCCGGCGCGGGCGTCACCGTCACCGCCACCGCCACCGCCGGCTCCGGCCAAGCCAGCGCGTAGCAAACCGCCGCGAGCGTCATCCCGCCTATCGCGACGGTCACCGCCTGGCCCGTCGCGACCACGGCCGTGACCGAGACGGCGATCAGCCATGCGGCCGACGCCCACATCCAGAACCGCCGCGAACGCGTCGCGGCGAGTTCCTCCGGCGAACGCGGTCGCCGGAATCCTTTGCGTGCTCGGCCGATGTCGTCATGGCTGATCGTGGTCACGGGGTCACCTCTGCTGCACTGTTCACGGGGTATGCGCGGACCGGCCGCTGCCGGTTCGCGCCGCCCGCTCCGTGTGACCGCGATGCGGCGCCTCAAACGCCGGGTTCTGGATGTTTCGATACCGTTATGCGGACGGTCGCTCGTCCAACACCTGCCGTAGCTTCCCGGTCCGCGGGTTCGTGACCAATTCGCCGCGGGGGACCCACTCGATGACCAGCTCGTGGATGATCCCGTCCGCCGCGTACTGCGGGTAGTCCGGTCGCGCGGCGTGAACGGCGTCGAGCAGCCGCTGTGTGAGCTCCGGCGGGGGCTGCTCCGTCGTGTAGCCCAGGCGCAGGATCAGGCCGTCCCGGCCGTCCCACCGCCGCTGCACCATCTGCATCCCCGTCATGTGGTGCTCCGGGTCGGCCGCGATCAGCGCCGCGCGCACGTCCTCGGTCGGCATCGCGATGGTGCCGACGCGCGCCCCCTCGATCGAGCGGCCGACCAGGCGGAAGTGGCGGCGTTCCACGTCGGCCCACTCCGCGCGGTCGCCGACCGGGTAGCGGATGATGGGCATCAGGGTGCGGAACAGGTTGGTGACCAGGAGCCGCCCCGGGACGCCCTCGGCGGTGATCGGCTCGCCGGTCTCGTCGTCGACGATCTCCACCAGCGTGCGGTTCGCGAACTCCTCGTGGACCCGGACGTCGGGGCCGGGGACGGGGGCCGCGACCAGGCCGGCGTCGACCGAGGCCAGGCCGATCGAGGCGACCGTGGCCTTGGGGAACGCGCGGGCCAGGATCGGGCGCAGGTCGTCGAACATCAGGTCCCCGGCGAACAGCACCAGTTCCACCGAGGCGGCGTCCTGCTCGCGCTTGATGACGCATTCGGCGACGGCGCTCAACTTCATCGGCTCGCCGACCAGGACCTGGATCTGGAAGTTGTCGATCAGCTCCGCGATCGCCTCGTCGGGCGTCGCAGACCCGACCGGGAAGCGGACGTTCTCCACCGGCGAGGCGTGCAGCCCGTGCTCCATGAACAACATCCCGCTGTACAGCTCGCCGGACGCCATCAGGTTCGCCACTCGGTGCCCCGGCTTCAGCCCGGCGCGCACCATCCCGGCGCCGAACGCCGTCACCGCGTCGGCGTGCTCGCCGCGGGTCCACGGCGAGAACTTCGGCGCTCCCGTGGTCCCGCCGGTCTTGTAGACGCCGGCATCGGTGAGCGGACCGGTCAGCAGAGTGTTCTCCGGCCATCGGTTCGCGACCCAGAACGCGGCCTGGTCGACGACCGGGAGCTGGGTGATGTGCGAGATCGTGGCCGGGACGTCTTTGTACGCCTCCGCGTAGAACGGCGAGTGCTTCCTGGCGAAGTCGACCAGTTCCTGCAATGATTTCTGAGGCATCGCAATCTCCTTACAAAAGCTACTGAAGGCCGATCCAGGTGCGAGCCAGCGACTGGATGACCGAGCCGTCCGCGTCGGCCAGCTTGGGGGCGATGTAGTCCTGGGCCCACCGGCTGGTGGGGATCCGGAAGGCGGGATCGTCCTCGGTCAGGGTCCGGAGGACGACCTCGGCGACCTCGCGCGCCGGCTGGGCCGCGGTCTCCCACCCCTGGGCCGAGATCCAGCCGATGTAGTCGGCGAAGGTGGACGCGTACACGCCCGAGGCGGCCTGGATCGTCGAGCGGTCGGCGTCCGGGAAGATGCCGAACGAGGTGTCCGGCACGAAGCCCGGCACCACGAGCGAGACCGTCACGCCCTGGGCAGCGGCGACCGGCGCCAAAGCCTCCATGAATCCCTCGACCGCGGCCTTCGCCGCGCAGTAGGACTCGTTGAACGGCTGCCCGACCACCCCGTGCACACTCCCGACCGTCACCAGCCGGCCGCCGGAGGCCCGCAGCAGCGGCATGGCCAACCGGCTCACCGCGATCACCCCGAAGAAGTTCACTTCCATGTTCGCGCGCAGCGCGGCCATCGTGGACATCTCCATCGTGGGGTCGGAGCTGGCCACTCCGGCGTTGTTGACCAGGGCGTCGAGTCGGCCGTAGGCCTTCTCCACGTCGGTCATGCAGGTCTGGACGGAATCCGGGTCGGTGACGTCGAGCTGCCGGACATCCACCTCGACCCCGGCGTCCTGCGCGGCGGCGAGCAACGCGCCGGCCCGCGCCGGATCGCGCATGGTCGCCACGGTCGCGAAGCCGTCGCGCGCGCAGGCGATCGCGGTCGCCAGGCCGATGCCCGAGGAGGTCCCGGTGATCAGTACGGTCCGGCCGGTCATGAGGCGCTTCCCGCCAGCTCGGCGCCGGCCCCGGCTCCTGCACCGTCTCCGTCTCCGGCACCGGCACCGGCACCGGTCTCGACCGCGCGCTCCGCCTCCGCCGCGTCCAGCAGCGGCTGGATCCGGATCGCCGACAGGAACGACAGCGCCGCCAACAGCGTGCCGCCGGCCATCATCACCCGGGAGGCGTCCAGCACCCCCATCGACCCGGTCAGCAGACTGACACCCAGACCGCCGACCAGCGCGGCCACCGGAATCACGCCCCAGGTGAAGACCCGGTAGGCGGCGTGCATGACGCCCTGGTTCTCCGCCGACATCCGCGACTGCCGCGCCGGAGCGCTGCACACGTTGATACACGACATGCAGAACCCGTAGCCGGCCATGGTCACCGCGATCACCGCGGTCGGCGGCAGCGCCGGCGCGGCGAGGATCCCGAGTCCGACCAGGTTGTGCGCCAGCAGCGACCACGCGAAGGTCCGGCCCAGGCCGAAGCGCTTGGCGATCTTGGGCGCGATGAGGGCGCCGACCAGCGCGCCGACCGCGGCGATCGACATCGCCGCGCCGAAAGCGCCGGTCGACAGGTGCAGGCCCCGGTAGGCCAGGATCGGCAGCACCGTGACGAAGACCGGCCCGCCGGCGTTCAGCGTCACGGCGGCCACGACCACGCGCCGCAGCACCGGGTCGGCCCAGTTCAGCCTGAAGCCCAGGGTCAGGCGCTCCCGGATCGACCCGGCGGTGACCGTCTTGGTGCCCCAGGGCTGCATGAAGCGGAAGGAGGCCGCGGATATCAGGTAGCTGGCGGCGTCCACGAACAGCGCGCCCACGCCGAGGGCGCTGTAGAGCCCGGCCGCGATCGACGGCCCGGCCACGTCGGTCACCGAACCGCTGCCCTCCAACCGGGAGTAGGCGCCGACCACGTGGTCCTCGCTCACCACCGCGGGCACGGCCACCAGGTAGCCGATGTTGAAGAAGATCGTCGCGCCGCTCACCACCGCGACGCAGCCGAACAGCAGTGGCGTGGACAGGAAGTGCCGCCAGTACGCGAGCGGAATCACCGCCACCGCGGCCAGCCGGACGAGGTCGCAGGTCAGCATCGTGCGACGCTTGTCCCAGCGGTCCACCAGCACCCCGGCGACCGGCCCGACCAGCGGGATGCCCAGGTACTGGGCCATGGAGACGATCCCGACCTGCAGCGCGCTCGCGTGCAGCGCGAAGATCATCAGGGCCGGCACCACGAACACCGTGACCTTGTCGCCGGCCATGCTGACCGTCTGGCCGGTCCAGAACAGGTTGAACCCGCGCCCCAGGTTCGCCGGCGAGCGCCTGCTCACGGCTGCTCCCGGACCACGAAGTTCGAGGTCTTGCCGGTCCGGTCGTTGCTGACCAGGGCGTCGGTGACGGTCACCCGGAAGTTGCCCGGGTCGTGCAGGAAGGCGGTGCTCAGGGTGAACGTCGAGGACAGCAGGTCCTTGCGCAGCTGCTCGGTGTCGACGGAGGCGCCGGCATCGGCCAGCACCAGCACCTCGACGCTCAGCGCCCGACCGTGGTTCTCGGTGATCACGACCTGCGCGCGGGAGACACCGGACTGTCGTTCTGTCTGCGCCACGATGTCGTCGACATGAAGGCCGAGGCCCCGCACCTGCACCACGCTGTCGCGGCGCCCCAGCACCCGCATCGCCCCGCCCGGACGCCCGCACGCACACGCCACGATCTGGCCGGCGTCGCCGGTCTGGTAGCGCAGCACCGGGTTGAGCATCTCGGGGTTCAGCGTCGTGAAGTCGAGCAGCTCGTCGGCGCCGACGTGCACCAGCTGTTCGGGCAGCACGTGGAAGGTGTCGTCCGGGCAGTCCGGGGTGTTGGTCCCCACGACCCAGGTCTCGGTGCTGCCGAACATGCCCCACCGCCGCGCCTCGGGCGCGACCGCCGCCATGTCCGCCTCCAGCTGCGGCTGCCACGCCTCACCGAGCCACAGCACCTTGCGCAGCGCGGGGAGTGTGATGCCGGCGGCGCGCGCGTTCGCGAACCACAGCCGCAGCACGCTCGGCGTCCCGCCGATCGCGGTCACGTTGCGCGCGGCGAAGAACGCCAGCCAGTCGGTGTACTCCTCGGCGGTCACCGAACCGACCGCGATCACCTGGCAGCCGCACAGGTCGGCCAGGGCGGCGGCCAGGAAGTGCGCGCCCCACATCCGGCCGGCGCCCCAGACGTTGACGAACACGTCGTCGCGGTCCAGCGGTGCCCACTGGGCATGGACGCCGGCCATGTAGAAGCCGGTGGGCGCGTAGCCGACCTTCGGCGCGCCGGTGCTGCCGCCGCTCTGGAACAGCCAGGTGGCGCCGTTCTCGGCCTTCGGCTCCAGATACGCCAGGGCGACGTTGAGATCGTCCTTGACCAGCGGCGGGACCGCGGCGATGTCGTCGAGCGCGAGGATCTTCTCCCGGCCGTCGTAGCGCGCGGCCAGCGCCGGCACCGTCCTGAGCCGCTCCAGCGAGCGCTGGGCCACGGCCAAACGCGGCTCGGCCGCCTCAGGGCTCTGCGAGAAGGCAGGGCTTTGCGAGAAGGCAGTGCTTTGCGAAAGGGACCCGGTCACTTCCCTGCCTCCAGCCATGCGGTGTGGGCGTTGCGGTAGGCGGCGAACCGTGCGCGGGCGACGTCCCGTTGGATCGTGCGGTCGTCCCCGGCGGCGCCGTCGGGCAGGATGACCCCGTCCAGTTCCAGTTCGGAGAGCCAGTACTGCTCTCCGTCATGCAGGAAGTCGATGCAGAAGAAGGGGATCGGGAGCTTCTCGGCGAAGTACGCCGCCGCCTCCGCGAGCTCCTCCGGGACCGTGGTGAACATCTCGGTCTTGCCGGCCCGGCTGGCGTTGGCCACCAGCGAGCCGCTCTCCGGGGTCCGCTTGGCCATGGCGTAGGGCTTGCCGTCGATGACGTAGACGCGGTAGTCGATGGTGCCCTCGCCGAGGTAGGGCTGCACCACCAGCGTGGTGTCGCCGCCCTGGGCCAGGCTCGCCAGGCCCCTGAGATCCTCGGAGTTCCGCGCCAGGTTGATCCCGCCGCCGCCGCACCAGCCGGTCGGCTTCACGATCGCCGGGAAGCTCACGTTCGGCAGCACGACCTCGTACAGGTGCTTGCCGATGTCCCGGCCGGAGCCGATGCGGATGGTCGGGATCGGCGGGATCGGCGAGCCGTCCAGGTACAGGACCGTGGCCAGCTTGTCGTTGCCGATCAGCGACGTCCAGGCCGGGAACGGCAGGTAGAAGCCGGCCTGCTCGAGCACCGCGCACAGCGCGTACTGGTTGAAGATGTCGGCCGACTGGTACGGCAGCGAGTACAGGGCCGTGATGAACAGCGTGTCCTGCGGGGTCACGAGCTCGTCGTCCACGTACACCCGGGGCTCGCCGCGGACCGTGCCGTCCACGGTGACCGCGTCGGGGGAGTGCCGTGTCCAGGTCATGCCGAGTTCTTCGGCGACCTCCGCGTACAGGTCCCAGAAGAACGGGTGCCAGAAGGCTGATCCGCGGGTCGACTCCCGATCCGGGAAGACCCAGCACAAGCGGCGCAACGTGGAGACGGTCATGCCGTCGAGCGTTCCAACCGGCGCTCCGAGACGGCCCCGGATCCGCTGCAGATCCGCTGCAAATCCACTGCGCCGGCGCTGATCGGAGGCTGCTGGCCGGGCCGCGGCGCGGCATGCGGCGTCGAGCGGATCTGAAGCGGTCTTGGAGCGCACTTGGAGCGCACTTGGAGCGCTCGTTGGAACGCTCGTCACAGTCCTCGTCCGCAGCCAGATTCGGGGTGTGCCTGGCATGTTGCCCCAGTTCCCGTCCACCACGCCCGGTGCGCTGGACACCGCGCGCGCCACGCTGGCCAAGCTGCGCTCCGTCCCGGCCCTGACCGAACGCTATTGCGACGTCGTGTCCCTGGACAGCCTGGAAGACCTGATCCACGTGCCGGTCATGGGCAAGGACGAGCTGACCGTCGCGTTGGCGCACCTGAAGCCGAAGGCGCAGCGCGGCGCGACGTGGACGTTCCAGCGGGACTGCGGGACCGGCCTGCCAGAGCTCGGATACGCGCCGACCGGCTTGTTCATGGCCGAGGTGTACGAGCGCTGGAAGCCGCTGGGGCCATCCGACGTGTTCGTCAACGGCTGGGCCGCGGGCAGGCTGTGGGACGCGCATTACCTGATGGGCGTCTACGCCGATCTGGCCGGCTGCACCGTCCTCGGGCTCGGTGCGGTCGGGCAGGACGAGGTCGACTACTGGCTCGAGTTCTGTGCCCACCACGGAGTCAGCGCCTTCGGCGGCGCCCCCGGCGCGCTGCGGCCGATCTTCGGCCGGGCCCGCGAGCTGGGCCTGAAGCTGCCCGCGCTGCGCAGCGTGATCTGGCTCGGCGAGGAGTGGGACCCGGCGATCGACGACGACCTGCCGTACGTGGCGCCGGACGCGCGGCGCTGGGGCCTGTACGGCGGCGCCGAGACGCTGGTCGTCGGCACCAACACCCCCGAGTGCGCCCCCGACGTCTGGCACCCGCTGCCCTCGCAGCTGGTCCACGTCGGCCAGGACCAGATGCTCGACGTCACCTCGCTCAAGCCGCACGGCCTCAACCCGGTGCTGCGCCTGCGGACCGGCGACGCGGGGGAGTGGTCGGTGTGCCCCTGCGGCCAGGCCGGACCCGCGCTGCGGGTGCTGGGCCGCCGGATGGGCGAGGTGAAGTTCCGCGGCCTGCTGCTCGACGTGGACGGCCTGGTCGCCGGGGTGGCCGGGCAGCCCGGGGTGTCGCGGGTGCAGATGGTGATCACCGAGCACGGCGCCGGCGCCGGCGGCGCGACCGCCGAGGTGCTGGTCGTGCCCTCGCGCGACGCGGCCGGGGACCTGGCGGCGCGGGTGCGGGGGCACATCCTCGCCTCGGCGATCGGGCGGGCCTGTACCGCGTTCCGGCACGACCCGGACGCGCTCGCGGTGCGCCTGGTGGACAGCGTGATCAGCAACGAGCGGACCGGCCGGTCCGCCGATCTCGTGGTGAGGCGGCACTCGTGACCGAGGTGATGACGGCTTTCGCCGACGCGGTGCGCAGGTCTCCGGACCGTCCGGCGATCGTGCACAACGGCCGGACCCTGACCTACGCCGACCTGGCCGCGCTGGTCGATGCGAAGGCGCGGGACCTGGGATCCGACCCCGGCGTGGTCGGCGTCCCGGCGACGCACGCGCCGGACACGGTGATCGGCCTGCTCGGCGTGTTCGCGGCCGGCGGCGCCTACATGCCGATCGACCCGGCGTTCCCGGCGGAGCGCGTCGAGGCCATGTACGCCGCGGCGAGCGGCCATCCGGTGTCCGGCCCGGCCTATGTCCTGTTCACCTCCGGATCGACCGGCGCGCCGAAGCCGGTGCTCACTCCCGGCGGGGCGGCCGGCATCACGGTCGCGGCGCTGGCCGCGCTGTTCGAGCTGACCCCGGCCGACCGCGTCCTGCAGTTCGCGTCGCTGAACTGGGACACCTGCTTCGAGGAGATCCTGCCGGCGCTCACCACCGGCGCGGCGCTCGTCTTCGACGACGAGGCGCACACCGGTTCCTTCCCGCGCTTCCTGCGGATGGTGGCCGAGCGGCGGATCAGTGTGCTGGATCTGCCGACCGCGTTCTGGCACGAGCTGGTGCGGCACCTGGCCGAGGACGAGGCCGTGCTGCCGGACTGTCTGCGGCTGGTGATCATCGGGGGTGAGGCCGCCTCGCCGGCCCGCTTGGCCGACTGGCACCGCTTGGACACCTCCGGGATCCGGTTGCTGAACACCTACGGCTGCACCGAGACCACGATGATCACGCATGCCGCGGATCTCGATGATCCCGGGGCCGAGCGCATCCCGATCGGCCGCCCTCTGCCCCATGTCAGGGAACTGATCGAAGACGCCGGCGAGCTGCTCATCGGCGGTCCGGCCCTGGCCGCGGGCTACCTCGGCGGCCCCGAGGCCACCGCCGAACGCTTCCTCGAGCGCGCCGACGGCCGCTGGTTCCGCACCGGCGACCGGGTCAGCCGGGGCCGCGACGGCCTGCTCTTCCACGAGGGCCGCATCGACCACCAGGTCAAGATCCGCGGCGTCCGCGTCGATCCCGGCGAGGTCGAGGCGCACCTGACCCGGCACCCGGCGGTGGCCGCGGCGGCGGTGACCGGGGTGACCCTCGCCGGGCGGACCGCTCTGGTCGGTTATGTCGCCGCGCCCGAGTCAGGGCCCGAAGGCGATACCGACCACGCCGACCTGCTCGGCTGGCTGCGCCAGCGCGTGCCCGCGCACCTGGTGCCCAGCCGCATCACGTTCGTCCCCGAACTCGTTCATACCGCGAGCGGGAAAGTCGACCGGGCGGGAACGCACCGGCGCTATGCAGCGAAGGAGAACCCGCGATGACCGTCGACGACACGATAGAGATCTTCCGCCGTGTGCTGGAGATGCCCGACGTGACCCCCGACAGCGACTTCTTCGATCTGGGCGGCGACTCGCTGCTCGGCACCCGCGTGCTGAGCGCGGTGGCCCGCACCACCGGCGTCGAGCTGTCCTTCGACGACTTCCTGCTGGCCGCCACGCCCGGCGCGCTGGCCAAGCGCGTGACCGAGATCGTGGCCCCGGCATGAGGGTCCTGATCGTCGGGGCCGGATTGGCGGGCCTGTCCGCGGCCCGCCGGCTGGCCGACGCCGGAGTCGAGACCACGGTGCTCGAGGCCCGCGACCGGGCCGGCGGACGCACCCGCGGCATCGAGGTCGCACCGGGCGCGTGGGTCGACGCCGGCGCCGCCTACCTCGGTGACCGGCACACCGAGCTGAACGCCCTGATCGCCGCGCTGGACCTGAAGACCTGCCCCACCGGCATGGTCGGGGACAGCCGGTTCGAGCTCGGTGATGCCGGGGACGGCTCTGCTGAAGACAACGCCGCCCAGACCCGGCCCGGCCGCTTCCCGCCGTTGAACGCGGTCGCGCTCGGCGAGCTCTTCGACCTGCTGGCCGACCTCACCGCGCGGGTACGCCCCGACGCGCCCTGGCTCACCCCGGATGCCGCCGAGCTCGACGGGACCACCGCGGCGCAGTGGGTCGAGCAGAATCTGCGGCACCCGGACGCCCGGCGGTTCTTCCCGTTGTTCCTCGGCGAGATGATGGCCGCCGACCCGGCCGATATCAGCGTCCTGCACATGGCCTTCTACCTGCGTTCCGGCGGCGGTCTGCGCTACCTCAACGCGTTCGAGGGCGGCGCCCAGCAGGACCGCGTCGACGGCGGCGCGCACCAGCTGGGCGAGCGCATGGCCGTCGATCTCGACGTCCGGTATGGCGAACCGGTCCACAGGATCCACACCGACGACACCGGGGTCACGGTCTCCAGCTCCGGCGGCGACCACCATGCCGACGCCGTCATCGTCGCCGTCCCGCCGGTGCTCGCCGACGCGATCGATTTCCGGCTTGGCCTCCCGGCTCCGCGCTCCACCGCCCGCACCGCACCGGGCTGCGCGGTGAAAGTCCACCTCGTCTATCCCGAACCGATCTGGCGCGAACACGGACTGTCCGGCTGGTCGGTCAACGCGAACGGCCCGCTGCTGTCCACCGTCGACGACTCGCCGGGTGGCGGCACCGTCGGCGTCCTGACCGGCTTCGTCACCGGCGCCGAAGCGCATCGCTTCGCCGCTCTTCCGGCGTCGGGACAGCGGGCCTCGGCCGTCGCCCAGGCCGCGCGCCTGTTCCCGTTCCTGCCCGCCCCCGTCGGCTTCCACCTCACCGACTGGGTCACCGAGCCCTACAGCCGCGGCTGCTACGCCGCCTTGTTCGGACCCGGCGACTGGATGTCTCTCGGACCCGCCCTCACGGGTCCGCACGGCCGGATCCACTGGGCCGGCACCGAGACCAGCACCGAGTTCTTCGGCCTGATGGAAGGCGCGATCCGCTCCGGCCATCGAGCCGCTGCCGAAATCCTTGCCACCGAAATCTGTGCCACCGAAATCCTCGCCACCGAAATCTGTGCCACCGAAATCCTCGCCCCCGTACCGGAAACCCCGGAAACGCCCTCCAGGAGGTCGCTATGAGCGACGACAGCACCGCCGCAACGCCGAGCCCCATCGCCCCGCTCGCGGTGCGCGAGCGCTTCATGACCGAGCCCGACCTGGGCGCCGGCAACTTCCTGGACTACGCGCTGGCGGCGAACCCGAACCGCGACGTGCCGTTCGCCTTCAGCCACAGCATCGACCACCGCGGCCGGGTCGTCCTGCGCGGCCACAGTCTCACGGACCTGGCGGCCCTGCGCGACCGCTACGCCAAGTGGTACCACGCCAACGGCGTGCGCCCCGGCGACCCGGTCGGCATCGTCGTCCCGGAGGGCCTGGAGCCGATCATCCACTTCCTCGCGCTGTCCGCGCTCGGCGCCATCCCGGCGATGATCAACGACGCGATGCGCCCGGACGTCATGGTCCGCTACCTGGACCACGTCGGCGTGGTCGGCGTCGTGGGCTTCGACACCACCGGCCTGGCCGCCGCCTACCGCAAGGACCCGCAGCGCCGTCCCGGGTTCCTGGCGCTGGCCGCCGAGGTCCAGGCCTTCGACGCCGCCTCGGTCGAGCTGCCGGAGCAGTACCCGTACCAGCACGAGCACGACGACGTCGTGGCCCTGATCCACTCCTCGGGCACCACCGGCACGCCGAAGTCGACGATCCTGGCACACCGCCAGTTCTGGGACGGCAAGCAGCCCCGGATGACCCGCTTCCCCGCCGAGCCCTACGACAAGCTCATGTCGCTGATGCCGCACACCCACGCCGGCGGCCTGAGCTACTTCCTCACCGCGACGCTGCTCGGCCTGCCCACGGTCGTGATGGGCAGCTGGACCCGCGAGGGCGTCGAGCCGGTGATGGAGGCGTTCCAGCCCACGATGATCGCCTCGTTCCCGCGCACCTTCGTCGAGCTGGCCACCGGCGAGCTGCCGGTCAAGGGCGCGGCCAAGGTGCACTCCTGGTTCAACACCGGCGACTCGGCGCACTACGGGCACATCAGGAGGCTGATCACGCTCGGCGAGCGCCCGGCCGGCCTGATCAAGCCCTGGCTGCTGCCCTCGCAGGCGGCGGCCGAGGCGGCCTCGCCCGGCTCGCAGTACGTCGACGGGCTCGGGTCCTCCGAGATGGGCATGGCGAACTTCGGCCAGGTCTGGACCCCGGAGGTGCCGCGCAACGACCGGTGCGTCGGCAAGAAGCTGGAGACCGTGACCCGCGCGGCCGTGCTGGACCAGGACGGCGCGGAGGTCCCGGACGGCACCGTCGGGCTGCTCGCGATCCAGTCGCCGTCCCTGACCCCGGGCTACTGGAACAACGAGGCCCTGACCAAGTCGTTCATGCTCAACGGGTACTGGCTCACCGGCGACGTCGCGTACAAGGACGCCGAGGGGAACTTCTACCACCTGGACCGGACGGTCGACGTCATCGACACCCTGTCAGGACCGGCGTACACCCTGCGGATCGAGGAGATCCTGCTGGCCGACTGCGCCGAGCTGGTCCAGGACTGCTCGGTGTTCGGCGTGCCCGGGCCCGCCGGTGGCCAGGTCCCCGTCGCGATGGTCCGGCTCCAGGCCGGCGCCGCCGACGCGACCGAGGAGGCGTTGCTGGAGACCGCGAACAAGGCGCTGGCCGAGGCGGGCCTGACGGAACTGGCCGCCGTGCGCATCGCGCGCGAGCCGCGGGACTACCCGCTCGGCCCCACCGGCAAGGTGCTCAAGCGGGAGCTGCGAACCCGGTTCGCCACCCTGTTCACCGTGCAGACCACCTGATGGATACAGATCACGTGACGGCCGCCGCCTCCGGCGAACAGGGCTTCTCCATCGATCAGGGCTTCTCTGGCGATCAGGGCTACCGCTACGTCCGGTCGCCGTTGGTCGAACCGGACTGGCGGCGGCTGCCCGGCTGGCGCGCCGTGACCGAGGCCGAGTGGCACAGCGCCCAGTGGCAGCGGGCGCACAGCGTCAAGAACCCCGCGCAGCTGCGCGCGGTCATGGGCGACCTGCTCACCGACCGGTTCTACGACGACCTCGCCGCCGACCGCGCCCGCTACGCGACCATGGCGATGCTGGTCCCGCCCCAGATGCTGAACACCGTGGTCCCCGGCGCCCCGCCGGACGACGAGTCGTTCCTGGCCGACCCGATCCGCCGCTACCTGCTCCCGGTGGCCTCCGACCGGGACCCGCACTGGCCCAGCCACCCGCACGCCGAGCGCGACTCCCTGCACGAGGCGGACATGTGGGTGGTGGAGGGCCTGACCCGCCGGTACCCGACCAAGGCCCTGGCCGAGCTGGTGGCCACCTGCCCGCAGTACTGCGGCCACTGCACCCGCATGGACCTGGTCGGCACCTCCACGCCGCAGGTGGCCAAGACCCGGCTGGCCCTGCGCTCGGCGGACCGCCAGGAGGCGATGCTGGACTACCTCAAGCGCACGCCGAGCGTGCGGGACGTGGTGGTCTCCGGTGGCGACGTGGCGAACGTGCCCTGGCCCCGGCTGGAGTCGTTCCTGTCCCGGCTGCTGGAGGTGGAGTCGGTCCGCGACATCCGGCTGGCCACCAAGGCCGTGGTCGGCCTGCCGCAGCACTGGCTCCAGCCGGAGGTGCGCGCCGGCCTGGCGCGGGTCGCCGGCACGGCGGCGGCCCGCTCGGTCAACCTGGCGGTGCACACCCACGCCAACCACGCGGCGTCGGTGACACCGCTGGTCGCGGCGGCGGCGCGCGCCCTGCTGGATGCAGGGGTGCGGGACGTGCGCAACCAGGGCGTGCTGATGCGCGGGGTGAACGCGACCGGCGCGGAGCTTCTGGACCTGTGCTTCGCGTTGCAGGACGAGGCGAACATCCTGCCGTACTACTTCTACATGTGCGACATGATCCCGAACGCGGAGCACTGGCGGGTCTCCGTCGCCGAGGCCCAGGAACTCCAGGACGCGATCATGGGCTGGCTGCCCGGGTACGCCACGCCGAGGATCGTGTGCGACGTGCCGTTCGTCGGCAAGCGCTGGGTGCACATGGTCGGGGAGTACGACCGGGAGCTCGGCGTGTCCCGGTGGGCCAGGAAGTACCGCATCGAGGCCGAGGCCGAGGTTGAGGTCGAGGTCGAGGTTGAGGCCGGGGTCGAGACAGAGGGCGAAAACGCCATCGCCGGGTACGGCGGCGGTGGCGTCTACTACGACCCGATCCACTCCCTGCCGGAGGCCGGGCGGCGGTGGTGGTCGGAGAACTACCGCTCCGGCTGAGCGGCGAACGGATTCCCGCTCAGCGTCACGCTGTGGCCGCGGAACTCCGCGACCACGGCACCGTCCTCCCGCCGCGTCACCGTGACGTCGTACAGCCCGGTGCGTCCCTGCCGGGCCCGCTCCACCGCCTCGGCGGCCAACAGGTCGCCGGGCCGGACCGGCTGCAGGAAGCTGACCTGCGCGGTCTGCGCCACGGTGACCGGGCCGTAGGAGTTGCACGCGTAGGCGAACGCCGCGTCGGCCAGCAGGAACACGTAGCCGCCGTGTCCGATGCCGTGGGCGTTCACCATGTCCTCGGCGATCCGCATGCTGAGCACGGCCCGGCCGGGCTCCGCCTCCTCCAGCGCGATGCCGAGTGCTTTGCAGGTCAGGTCCCTGGCATGCATCGCCTCGGCGTGTACGAGAACCACTTTGTCTCCTGTCAGATGCGGTAGGTGCGTCAAATCCGTGAATCCAGCCGCAATGTCTCGGCGTTGCGGTCCACAACGTCGCAGTCCACGGAGTCGCGGCTCACAGCGTCGTGGCCTAAGGCGCGCTGACCGCCCCCGGTCGGCTCCGTGCCCCACAGCCGCAGCCGGAGCCCCAGCCCGATCAGGGTCCCGGCCAGCACCCGGTCCGCGACGGCCGGCCGCGGCGAGTCCAGGGCCCGGCTCAGCTCGGCCAGCAGCCAGTCGTTGAACGGCCGGTCCAGCACGCCCCGGCCCCCGCCCCGCTCCTGGTCGAAACCACTGCCGACCGCCACCTCGCACAGGATCAGCGCCTGCGCGAACCGCTCGCGGCCGCGTTCCTCGGCTCCGCTGCGTACCAGCACGTCGGCGTAGCCCAGCAGGACGATGGCGTACGCCAGCGGCTCACGCCCCGAGTACAGCGTGCGCAGCGCGTGCTCCAAAGCGGCGCCGGCCTCCCCGAGGCGCGACTGCCGGGCCCGCAGCGCGCCCAGGCCGAAGGCGGCGGCGCAGGCGAGACCGCCGGCCTCGGACTCCAGCAGCTCGGTGGCCCGGCTCAGATGGATGTCGGCCTGGCCCCACTGCAACGGGTCGGCCAGCAGGGCGGTGCCGAGTTGGGCGTGCGCCTCGCCGAGCACCCGCGGGTCGCCCAGGGAGACGGCCGCCTCCAGGCCGATCGCGCACACCTGCGCCGGGACGGCCGGGTCGGAGGCGTAGGCCGCGGCGGCCAGGCGCCAGGCCGATTCCCCGTCGCCGGTGTCGACGACCCAGCGCGCCACCGCCGGCAGGCTCGGGGCCTCGGCCCGCAGGAAGGCGCCCGGGTCGTCGCCGCGGAAGGGGAGCCAGTCGTCGGGGCCGTTGGGCGCGGGCCAGTCCCGGTCCGGTGCGACCAGGTGGGCGCAGGCCTCGTACGCCTCCAGGTACCAGCGGAGGATCCGGCCCTCCACCACCGTCCGGTCGGTCAGCGCCGCGCCGCACTGCCGGGCGAATCGCAGGACCATGTCGTGGAACCAGTAGCGGTCCGAGCCGGTCTCCACCACCAGGTTGGCCGAGATCAGCTGGTCGAGCAGCTGCCGGGCGCGCACCGCCGAGACGTTCGCGGCCGCCGCGGCCAGCTGTAGGCAGGCCGAGGCCCCGGGCAGCAGGCCGAGCTGGCCGAACAGGCGCATCGCGGCCGGGTCGAGGCCGGCGTGCGCCTCGGCCAGCGCGGCACGCACCGTGCGCGGGTCGTCGGGGACCGAGAGCACGTCGACGTTCTCGGCCAGTTCGTCGGCGAAGGAGACCAGCGACTGCCGCGAGCGGGACGCCAGCGTCGCCCCGGCGATCCGGATCGCCAGCGGCCAGCCGCCGCACAGCCGGACCACTTCGGCGGCGCCCTCGCCGTGCAGCCGGTCCGGGCCGACGATCGCTCGCATCAGCTCGTAGGAGGCCGCCGGAGCCAGCGGCTCGACCGTCAGGGTGCGTACCGCGTGCTGGATGGCCAGCGCCGTCAGCCTGCTGCGACTGGTCGCGACCAGCAGGCTCCCGGCGGTCGGCGGCACCAGCGGCAGCAGCTGTGTGACGGCGCGGACGTCGTCGGCCACGATCAGGATCCGCTTTCCGTGGACCAGTGTCCGATACGTCGCCGCCCGCTCCTCGGCGCTGACCGGGAGCCGGTCGGCGCCGACCCCGAGGGCCAGCAGGATCGTGCCCAGGACCGAGCCGGCCGAGGGTGCCTCGCCCCGGTCGGCGCTGTGGCCGGCGCTGTGATCGGCGCTGTGGCCGGCACCGCCGAGACGGATGAAGATCTGCCCGTCCGGGAACCGGTGCGCGACGCTGTGCGCCCAGCGCACGACCAGCGCCGTCTTGCCCAGACCGCCGGCGCCGGACACGACCAGGATCCCGGGCTCGTCGTCCGGTTCGGGCAGCGCGGCGGTGAGCGTGGCCAGATCGGCGTCCCGGCCGATGAAGTGGCCGGCGCTGGCCGGCATCTGCGCCGGGCAGTAGTCCTGGATCGGCTCCGGCAGCGGTGTCTCCGATGCGCGGGGCCGCGGGACGAAGGCGGCCGGTATCTCAGGGTCGCCGCCACCGTTGGCGGGCACGGTGCCGGACGCCGGCGGGGCGGCCGCGTGCAGCTCGACTTCGGCGCGCTCTATGCGTTCGTCGCGTTCGTGACGTTCACCGCGCAGGATCTGCATGTGCAGCTCGCGCAGCTCCAGGCACGGATCCGCGCCGAGTTCCTCGGCCAGCCGTTCGCGCACCACCTGATACGCGCGGATCGCGTCGGCCTGCCGGTTGCACCGGTACAGCGCCGTCATGAACTGGATGACCAGCCGCTCGCGCAGCGGATCGGCCGACACCGCCGCGGCCAGGTCGCCCACCACCGCGGCGTGCCGGCCCAGCCCGAGTTCGGCCTCGAAGTACTGCTCCAGCAACCCGATCCGCAGCTCGGACAGCCGCACCCGGTCCGCGGAGGTACCCGGCGCCCACACGCCGTCCAACGGCGCGCCGCGCCACAGCTCCAGCGCCTGCCGCAGCCACCGCGCGCAGTCCGCGCCGCTGTCGGCCCGGCGCGCGCGCCGGGCGAACTCCTCGCACATGCCCAGGTCGGTCGCCTCCCTGGGCAGATCGAGCAGATACCCGGGATGCCGCGTCACGAGCGCGCCGCCGACCTTCCGGCGCAGCGTCGAGACCAGGCCCTGCACCCGCGAGCGCGGCCCCACCGGGGGCCGTCCGCCCCACAAGCCGTCGATGATCCGGTCGGTGGACAGCACGGTCCCACAGGACAGCGCCAGGATGGCGACCAGGTCCCGCTCGAGTGGCGCGAGCGGCACACAATCGCCACCGGCCCAAGCCTCCACCGGCCCGAGCAGGCGTATCTCCAACAAAGCAGCACCCTCCCGAGAACGCCGGAGCCCGGATCGAAAGATGGCGATGACCAGCACCCACACCGCATCCACACTGGCTTCGACCCGAGCGCCCCGGCGCGCACCAATGCCGACGAGTCCCCGCTTGCCGGAACCCCTTCCGGCGTCTCGATATCCGGATGCTACAGCCGTTCGATCCACGGAGGGAGTCTGTGCGCGGCGCAGCGGTTTCAGTACACTGACGCAGGTCAGGGCGCCCGCTCGCGGTGACCGCCCGGTGACGGGAGGTGGTCGTTCCGCCTCGGTGTCGATCGGGGCGGCGACAGAGCGTCGATCGGGGCGTCGATCAGAGCGTCGATCAGAGCCCGAAGTACGCCGCGGCGCGCTCGGCGACCTCCTCCGGTGCCAAACGCGTGTTGTCGATGAAAAGGTGCGACTCGGGCGCGTGGGCGAAGTCGTCGACCGAGTTGAGCCGGTACTCGGCGTCCATGCCGACCAGGTTGCCGTTCGACCACTCCAGATCGCGCTTGGACGGCTTCTCGGCCAGCCGGGACTGGCCGGCGTTGCGCTCCAGCCGCACGGCCTGGTCGGCGGCCAGCTCCAGGAACAGCACGCGCCCGCCGCGCTCGCGGAACGGCGCCGCGTAGCGTTCGACGAGCTCTGCGTCGGCCGGGTCGTCGAAGTCCCAGACCAGGGTGAACACCAGCCCGGGCAGGTCGCTGGCGGCGGCCTCGGCGAAGATCTGCTCGCGGAAGGCGTGGTTGAGCCGCCGGAAGTGCGGCGACTCGTACGGGAACAGCCTGAGCAGCGGTTCGATGGTCATGTGGTTGTGGAAGAGCTTGTATCCCGTACGCTCGGCTATCGCGCCGCCCACGGTCATCTTCCCGACCGCGGCGGGGCCGATGACGAACAGCAGGACGGGGGTCGTGGTGTCGGACATCGGGCCAGGATAGGAGTACTTTTCGATCTTGGTCGAGGACGGGCCGAGACCAAGAGGGGGTGGGTTCGACATGCGGTACGCGATCCTGGGGTCGCTGAGGGTCCAGGACGACACGGGGGCCGAGATCAAGATCTCGCCCGGCCATCAGCGCTCCGTCCTGGCCGCGCTGCTCCTGAGCCCCGGACAGGTCGTCGCCGCCGACGCGTTCATCGACATGCTGTGGGACGAGAACCCGTCGGCGACCGCCCGGGCCGGACTTGCCACGTACGTCGGCCGGCTGCGCTCCGCGCTGGGGCCGCGGGTCGCCGCCCGCATCCGCCACGAAGGCCGGGGCTACCTGTTCGAGCCGTTCCCCGGCGACGAGATCGACCACGTGCGGGCCGCGATGCTCGCCGACCGGGCCCGGAACGCGGCCGACGAGGGCCGCTGGAGCGCGGTGGAGGAGGCCGCGACGGCCGGTCTGGACATATGGCGCGGCGAGGCCCTGGCCGACGTGGTCTCGGAGTCCCTGCGCCGCCAGTTCCTGCCCTACTTGAGCGAACTGCGCCTGAAGCTGGCCCGGTTGCGGATCGACGCGGCGCTGGCGCGCGGCGAGTTCGACGCGATCCTGCCGATGGTGCGGACGCTCACCAGCAGCCATCCGCTCAACGAGCCCTTCCACGAGCGCTACTTCCTGGCGCTGAACGGAGCGGGACGCCACGCGGACGCCCAGGAGTGGTACCGGCAGGTGCGGCTCCGGCTCCGGGAGGAGCTCGGCACTTCGCCGTCCCCGCTGTTGCAGCGTTTCTCCGCCCGGGCGCTGCAAGGCGTCGGCATCGGCGAGCTGGTCGCGGAGCTGCTGGGTCTGCGCGCGACGCCGGCCCTCGCTCCGGCCGAAGCGGTCCCGGCCGAACCCCCGGCGCCGGCTGCGGAACCGGTGCGATCGGCTCCGGACCCCGACCGGTCCTCCTCGCTGGCCGACCAGCTCCCGCCGCCCCCGCGGCGGTTCGTCGGCCGCGAGGCCGAGCTGGCCCGGATCAGCGCCGCGATGTGCGACAACCACCCGCCGGAGCAGCCCGGGCTGACGCTGCTGGTCGGCATGGCCGGCGTCGGCAAGTCCGCGCTCGCCCTCACCTGGGCCCACCGGGCCGCCGCCGACTTCCCCGACGGCCGCATCTACCTGGACCTGAAGGGCTTCGCGGACAGCGGCTCGGCGATGGACACCGACGACGCGGTCAGGGTCCTGCTGGACTGCCTCGGCTCCGGCGGCCAGGCCCTGCCGCTCACCCCCGACGGCCGGCTGGCCCTGTTCCGGTCGATCGTGGCCGGCAAGCGGGTCCTGATCGTCCTGGACAACGTCCGGCACGCCGACCAGGTCCGGCCGCTGCTGCCGCCCGCGGGTCCGGCCCGGATCCTGGTCACCAGCCGCAGTGCCCTGTCCAGCCTGATCACCATCGACTTCGCGCGCTCGGTGGACCTGCAGCCGCTGACCGCCCGGGAATCCCGCGAGCTGCTGTACCTGCGCATGGGCCGCGAACGCTGGAGCGGACACGAGGAGGCGGTGGACGCCATCGCCGAACGCTGCCACCACCTGCCGCTGGCGCTGGTCGTCGCGGCCGGCCGGGCCTGGGTGCGCCCCGACATGTCGCTGGAGGACCTGGCCGCGCAACTGGGGGAGTCGCAGGGGCCGCTGGGCGCCCTGGACGGCGGCGATCCGGCGATCGACGTCCGGACCGTCCTGTCCTGGTCCTACCGCCACCTCAGCCCGCAGGCCGCGCGCCTGTACCGGCTGCTGGCCCTGCTCCCCGGCCCCTCCGCGACGGTGCCGGCCGCCGCCTCGCTGGCCGCCGTCCCGGCCGCCGAGGCGCACGCGACCCTGGTCGAGCTGGTGTCGATGAACATGGCCACGGAGGACGACCAAGGCCGCTACCACCGGCACAGCCTGCTGGAGGCCTTCGCGGCCGAGCGGCTGGCCGCCGAGGAGGACGACGCCGAGCGCGCCGCCGCACGGCGACGTGTCTCAGACTTCTACCTCCACACCCTGGCCCAGGCGCACACCCACCTGCCCGCGCAGCCGATGCCGCCGGCCGCGCGCCTGGGCGCCCCGGCTCCCGGCGCCCTGGTGGTGACCTTCCGCGACGGTGCCGAAGCCGCCGCCTGGCTGGACCGCGAACGCGAAGCGCTGACCGCGGTGATGGCCGACTACGCCGCTGCCGACGGTGAACTCGGGGTGTAGGTGGTGATGGGCCATCATCGCTCCGGATAGGGAATCGGCAGCGGGGTGCGCAGATCCCCGCCCCGCGCCTTCGCCAGCAACGCCCCACGCGGGTGGCCGGCCAGCACGCTCATCGCGAACTCCGTGCAGAGCTCGAAGCTGTCCTTGGCGCCCCTGAGCAGGAAGTGACCCGCGCCGGGGATCTCCACCCGGGCCGCCTCCGGCACCACTTGGGCCACTTGGCGGGCCCGCTGCGTCCACTCCAGCGACTGCGCCGTGCCCGCCTGGCTGCGGTCCCGGTCGCCGTGCAGGATCAGCACCTCGCGCCCCGCCAGATGCGCCACTGGCACGGCGCGCACGGGAATGCCCGGCAGTCACGGTCGATGTCCTCCGAATCGTTCATCGCTATCCCCGGGATCATTCCGGCAGGCGATAGCGCCGTCATCGCGTCTGGATTGCGTTGCGGAAACCGCTGTCCCAGTCGATCCGGCCTGGTTATCCTGCCTCCGTCGACGATCATCCAAAGCGGACGGGGCCGTGGCTGACGGACTGCACATCGCTAGCGCCGGCAAGCAGCGGGCCGTTCTCGGGGTGCTGGCCGCGCGAGCGAATCAGACCATTTCCATGCCCGCGCTGATCGACGCGCTGTGAACGCCGAACTCGCCGCCTCCTGATATCGGCAACAGGAAACCACGAGGTCTGATGGAAGTGGCCTCGGATAGCTATTGCCCCGCCCAGATGAGCCCCGATGTACTTGCACTGCACAGCTGTACAACACCTCCATCGTCGGGCGAGAAATTCAGGGGGCAGGGAAATGACGGAGGAACCGCGCCACGATAGCGTGCCGTCTCACAACGAGCAGGCCGCTGACACTCCGCCGCCGGAGCATCCGCCGACGGTTCCGGATAGTCCGCCGACGCTACAGCTTCCGGTGGCAACTTCACCCGGGGCGGTCACAACCGATCTGCACCCGCCGGTCGTGCCCGCTGAGGCGCAGCCGATTCCGCCGCAACCGAATCCCGCTCAGCAGATTCCCCCTCAGCAGTTCGCGCCTCAGCAGTTCGCACCTCAGCAGTTCGTACCTCAATTCGCGCCTCAGCAGTTCGCGCCCCAACCACCCCCGCCGGCCATGCCGGTCGGCCAGATCGCCCCGCTCGCGCCGCCGGACTGGTGGCGCGCCATGGCAGTGGCCCTGCTGAACCTCACCGGCCTGGGCCTCGGCTTCGTCCTGATCCGCCGCTGGCGCGCGGCCATCGCATGCTGGCTGGTCACCGCGGTGCTGCTCCTGATCGCCCTGCCCGCCACGCCGAACGGTATCCCGATCGGCGTGACCGTCCTCTACATCGCGTTCCTCGTCCTCGTCGCGGTGCTCGGGGCCCTGCGCGGTCTGCGTACTCCGCTGCTCTGGCCGCCGCGTGCGCCGGTCGCCTTCGGCCTGGCCGTCGTGCTGCTCGTGGTGCCGCTCGGTGCCGCGGTGCTCTTCGACAACGCGCGCCAGGAGGCCTACCAGCAGATGCTGCTCAAGCGCCTCACGCAGGCCGACAACGCGATCACCTCCGCCGAATTCGAGCCGATCGCCACCGCGGAGCCGCAGTTCGTCAGCAATCTGGCGACCTTCCAGGACCTCCTGGACCACCACGGCACGTCGCGTGCCGCCAAGCTGGTCCCCGGACGGTTGCAGGCGTTCTATCAGGTGGTCAGCAGCCCCTACTCCAGTGGCGACTACTGCAACGCCATCGAGCCGCTGAAGTTCCTGCGTACGCTGCCGACCACCGCGATCAGCGCCCGCGACCTCGGTTCGCTGGCGACCTTCCCCGACGACCGGCTGGCCACCTCGCTCTACCAATGCGGCACGCACGCCCTAGGCTCCAACGGCGACCCGACGGCGGCCCAGGATCTCAATGACCTGATGTCCACGTTCCCAGGCTCGGCCCAGGCCGGCAAGGTGGAACCGGCCGTCGCCGCCGCCATCACCTCGGCCGCCGGCGGCCTCACCGGCTCGGACCCGTGCTCCGCGACCACGCAGATCACCAGCCTGGGCGGCCAGGTCTCGGCGTTGACCACCAGCGTGGCGGCCATCTCCGACGGCCTGAAGAAGGACGTCGGCACGGTGAACGGCGACGTGGAGGCCGGCACGTACGACTGCGCGGTGTCCAAGTACAAGGGCGGCGACTTCGCCGGCGCCCAGACCGCGATGGACAGCTTCGTCAGCACCTACCCGAACGATCCCAACAAGGCGCTGGCCCAGAAGTACAGCATCGCCGCCCAGATCGCCCAGCAGGACGCCGACGCCGGCAAGGTCACGCCCACCCTCACCACCGGCGGAAGCGTCAGCATCACCATCTTCAACGACAGCCCCGACGCGATGCAGATCCTCTACACCGGCCCGGCCACCGGCACCATCAACATCGGCGCCTGCTCCGGCTGCAAGGTCTACGCCACCGCCGAGGACGCGCAGCAGAACGCGTGCGGCGACAGCAGCATCGACTACCCGAAGGCATCGTTCACGCTGCCGCCGGGCACGACCTACCTCCTGCAGAAGAGCACGAACACCGATGTGACCGACTACACCCACAGCGACCAGTACGCGGCCGGCAGCGTCTACCAGCTCTGCGCCTACGAGAAGAGCCCATTCGGGGGATTGGGGTTGTAGGGGCGGGGCGACGACCCGTTACGTGGGCGCGGCGGCGAGTCCTCAGGCGGTGTGCCGCAGCAGCGCGTCCACCACCTCCGGCCACGCCGCACGCGGCAGGCCCTGCCCGATGCCCGGCAGCGTCAGCAGCGCCGCGCCCGGAATCTCCGCGGCCAGCGCGACCCCGTTGCCGCGCGGGAAGAACGGGTCCTCGTCACCGTGGACCACCAGGGTCGGCGCGGTGATCTCGCCGAGCCGCTCGCGCCAGCGCGGCCGGCAGTCGATGGCCGCGAACATCGTGCCGAGGTGGCTCGCGACCTGTGCCTGTGCCTGTGCCTGTGCCTGCGCCGTGCCGCCGGCTCGGTCGAAGACCGCGCCGGCGGTGGCGCGCGCGTCCTGCTCGTCGAATCCCCGCGAGCCGGACAGCAGGCGTGCGGAGCCGGTCATGTAGTCGACCACGCTCTGGCGATCCGTCCAGTCCGGCGCCGGACGTCCGAACAGCCGGCCCATGACCTCCGGCGCGTGGTCGGGCAGGTCGGGGTCGACCGGGCCCGGGGCGACCGGGCGGGTGGAGATCAGCGTCAGTGACGCGACCTGGTCGGGGTGGTCCAGAGCCAGCAGCTGTGCGATGAAACCGCCGACGCCCATCCCGACCACGTGCGCGCGCCCCAGGTCCAGCGACGTCAGCAGCTGCGAGGCGTCGCTCACCAGGTCGCGCAGGTCGTAGGCGGGCGCGTCCGGGTCGACGAACGTCGACTGACCGGCGTCGCGCAGGTCGTAGCGAACGACATACCGCCCGGCGGCCAGCACGGCGCAGAGCTCGTCCGGCCAGCTCAGCATGGTCACACCGATGAGTAGCACCGGCGGATCCGCCGGGTCCCCGAAGGTCTCCACGCACAGCTCGACGTCGTTGACCTTGATCTGCATTTCCAGCTCCTTCCAAGTCACCAAGTCACCAAGTCACCAACACAGACGACTCGGCGCCCGGAAACTCATCGCCGGGGCATCGCGGCGCGGTCCAGCACCTCGTGCAGCTGCTCGGCGGTCAGCGCCGGGTTGGCGGCCGCGGCCTCGGCGAGGTCCGGGTCGTCCAGCAGCGTCGCGATCCACTCCGCGGGCAGCAGCGGGTTGGCCGCGGCGGCGCACCGGACGCGGTGGTCGGGGTCGGTGAGCTGCGCGTACGGCGGTTCGTCGAGTGTCGTGTCGGCGGCGGCCAGGGCGCGGACGCCGGGGTCGGCGTGGGTGAGCAGGTCGGCCAGGCCGGTGCGGGGGAGGGCGGGGCGGGTCAGCAGGAGCTTGCGTTGGCGCGGTCCGGCGATGAACGCCTCCAGCAGGAGCTCGGCCGACGCGGCCGGGTGGTTGTAGGCCAGCAGGTGGCGGACGTGCGGATCCGGGTCGTGCGCCAGGAGTTCGACGAGGTCGGCCGGCAGCACGCTGGAATCGATCGCTGCGACTCGGCGCATCAGCGGATGGGGCGACACGGCGCAAGCCGCGATCCAGTCGGGGTCCAAGCCGCCCTTGGGCCAGTCGTCCCGGCCGATCTGGTCAGCCGTGCCGGCATAGGCGAAATCGATACGCTTGCGGTCCGCGTCGGTGGCCGGGCGCGGGCGCGGCAGAGCCCGCGAACGGACGCCTCCGTCCGGGTCGCGGGCCAGCTCGGCGAGAAGCACCGCATCGAGGTCGTGGCGGCCGGCGATTTCTTCCCGGACCTTCGGGTCGGGGTCGCGGGCCAGGCGCGCCACGATGTCCGGCGGGGTGTGGCGGTTGCGGGCCAGAGTGGTCAGGTTCCGGCGGCTGGCGATGCAGGCTTCGATCACGTCCCGGGACACCGGGGAGTTGGTCAGTCGGTCGAACCTGGCATGGCAGTCCTTCTCGGGGAGATCGGCGGAGGTGACGACGGCATCCCACCCCGGCGTTCCCCGAGCCTCCTGCCGCACAATCGGGTCCGGGTCGGCGAGGAGTACTTGGCGCTCGTCGTCGGTGAGCACGAACAGAATCCGCGTGGAGTGCACGCGCAGAGCAGGGTTCTGGTGATGGATCAGCCCACGAAGGAAATCGCGAGGCACCTGTTGCGAGAAGAACAGCTCCTGCTGGCATTCGTAGGCGGTGAAGAGGTCGTTTCCGTGCATCCCGTCCTGGAGCAGGAGCGTTTCGAGCACGGCATCGGGCAGGGGCTTGATCGGAAGAAGATGACTGCGCCGAGGCCCGCCGGCCAGCCGGATCCGCACCATGGGATCCGGGTCGGTCACGAGCCGCCCACGGTCGGCGGGATCGGCATACGGATTGCGGGCGAACGCGCGACGCACCTTTTGATGCGGACTCGCCAGCACCGCCTCGACCAACTCGGCCGGCAGCGGCCGGTCCTCGCAGAGCAGCGTCCAAGCGGGCTCACCGGCTTCGTCCAACAGACGCAACAACACATCCGGCGGCGCGGCCGGGTTCGCGGCGACGCCCAGAATCCACGACTCGGCAAGGGAAACGGACTCCGACATCCGGCCATGATCCCATCAGGCCAACCCTCTACGCCGATTCGCGCACCACCAGCGTCGGCTCGAATATCCGCGACGTGACCCGCAGCCCCTTCTCCTCGATGTGCGCCAGCAGCAGGTCGGCCATCGCCGCGGCCAGGTCCTCGATCGGCTGCCGCACCGTGGTCAGCGGCGGCCGGCAGGCCGTGGCCGCACTGCTGTCGTCGAAGCCGACGACCGCCACCTGCCCCGGGACCGCGATGCCGCGGTCGTGTAGCGCGAGCAGCGCGCCCTGCGCCATCAGGTCGTTGGCCGCGAACAGGCCGTCCAGGTCCGGGTAGCGGTCCAGCAGCTCGCGCATCGCCTGCTCGCCACTGTCCTGGGTGAAGTTGCCCTCCACCGACGGGACGAAGGCGTGTCCGTGCCGGGCCATCGCCTCGCGGAAGCCGCGCAGGCGGTCCTGGCTGGCCGGCATGTCCATCGGGCCGGAGATGGTGGCCACCTGGCGGCAGCCGCGTTCGGCCAGGCGGTCGGCCGCCAGGGCCGCGCCGGTGTGCTGGGCGACGTCGACGTAGCTGATCGGGATCGGGGTGCTGGGGCGGCGGGACAGGACCGTGGGCAGGCCGGAGTCGGTCAGCATGGCCGGCAGCGGGTCCTCGGCGTGCGTGGAGATGAGCATCACGCCGTCGACGTGGCCCTGGCGCAGGTAGTCGAGCAGCTGCCCGCGGGAGTCGGCGGTCTCGGCGAGCATCAGGACCAGGTTCACCGCGCGGGGGCGCAGGACGCTGATGATGCCGCTGACCACCCGGCCGAAGAACGGGTCGGTGAACACCCGGCCCAGGAACGGGTCGTCGAACGTCCGGTGCTCGGCCTCGGACACCACCAGCGCCACCGAGCCGGTCCGCCTGGTCACCAGCGAGCGGGCCGCCTGGTTCGGCACGTATCCGGTCTGGGCCACCGCGGCGCGCACGGCGTCCCGGATGCGGTGGTCGACGTTGCGGGTGTCGTTGACGACGCGGGAGACCGTCGCGCGCGAGACCCCGGCGATCCGCGCGACGTCCTCGAGGGTCGGGGCGCGTGTCGGGGCCGGGACTTCGTCGTCGGCGGTCATGATGCGTTTATAGCACGCGGGGGAGAGCGCTCTCCCGCCGAGGGCTGATAAAGCCCTCCAGCGAAGTTTCGGAATCAGAATCCGTTGACATTCCGGAAACATCAGCGCAACGATCGCAGATGCGAGAGAGCGCTCTCCGTGTTCCACGCTCGATGACGGGGACCATCCGCGGCGCCGACCCCTGCGCCGTGCCGCCATGAAAGACCCCTGACTAAGCAGGAGATGTCATGACTGCCTTCTCCTCCGGTGGGACCATTCATCGGAGACCCCTGATCCGCCGACCGCTGCACGCCGCGTTCCTGCTGCTCCTGGTCCTGAGCCTGGCGGCCTACGCGATCGTCGCGCCGTCAGCCGCGCACGCCGCCGACAGCCTGCTCTCGCAGGGCAAGCCGACCACCGCCTCGTCGCAGGAGAACGCCGGGACCCCGGCGTCCGACGCCACCGACGGGAACACCGGCACCCGCTGGTCCAGCGCGTTCAGCGACCCGCAGTGGCTCCAGGTCGACCTCGGCGCGACCGCGTCCGTGGACAAGGTCGTCCTGCAGTGGGAGACCGCCTACGCCACCGCCTTCCAGATCCAGACCTCGAACGACGGCACGACCTGGACCTCGATCTACTCCACGACCGCCGGCACCGGCGGGACGCAGACGCTGACCGTGTCCGGCTCCGGCCGCTACGTCCGCATGTACGGCACGGCCCGCGCGACGCAGTACGGCTACTCGCTGTGGGAGTTCCAGGTCTACGGCACCATCGCCTCCGGGGGCGGCTGCGGCACGGTGAACGCCGCGCTGAACCAGCCGGCCACCGCGTCCTCGCTGGAGAACGCCACCTTCCCGGCGTCGGCGGCCGTCGACGGCAACACCGGCACCCGCTGGTCCAGCGCCTTCAGCGACCCGCAGTGGCTCCAGGTCGACCTCGGCAGCACGCAGTCGATCTGTCAGGTCGTCCTGAACTGGGAGACCGCCTCGGGCAAGGCCTACCAGATCCAGACCTCGAACGACGCCACGAACTGGACCACGATCTACTCCACGACCACCGGCCCCGGTGGCACCGAGACGCTGAACGTATCCGGCTCCGGTCGCTACATCCGGATGTACGGCACCGCCCGTAACACGCAGTACGGCTACTCCCTGTGGGAGTTCCAGGTCTACACCGGCAGTCCCGGCGGCGGTACCGGCGTCACGGTCACCAACCCCGGAAACCAGACCTCGACCGTGGGCAGCGCCGCGAGCGTGCAGATCCAGGCCTCGGACTCGACGGCCGGGCAGACGCTGACCTACAGCGCGACCGGCCTGCCGGCCGGGCTGGCGATCAACTCCGCCTCGGGGCTGATCTCCGGGACGCCGTCCGCGACCGGGACCTTCAGCACCACGGTGACCGTCAAGGACGGCACCGGGGCGACCGGCACCGCCTCCTTCACCTGGACCGTCAACGGCATCGCCACCGGCTGCACCAACCAGTCGAACACGCCGAACTTCGGCCCGAACGTCCACATCTTCGACCCGAGCATGTCCAGCGCGACCATCCAGTCCACCCTCGACACGGTCTTCAACAACCAGAAACTGAACCAGTTCGGCACCGAGCGCGACGCCCTGCTGTTCAAGCCGGGCACCTACAGCAACACCGCCAACATCGGCTACTACACCTCGATCCAGGGCCTGGGCCAGAACCCTGACGACGTCACCATCAACGGGGACGTCACGGTCGACGCCTTCGACGGGACCGGCAACGCCACCCAGAACTTCTGGCGCTCGGCGGAGAACATGGCGGTCAACCCGTCGGCCGGCAACACCCGCTGGGCCGTTGCGCAGGCCGGGCCGTTCCGCCGCATGGACATCCACGGCGGGCTCCAGATGTACCCGGCCAGCTACGGGTACGCCAGCGGCGGCTACGTGGCCGACTCCAAGATCTCCGGTCAGGCCTCGAGCGTCTCGCAACAGCAGTGGTACACGCAGGACAGCAGCCTGGGCAGCTGGAGCGGGTCGGTCTGGAACATGGTGTTCTCCGGGGTGACCGGGGCGCCGGCCCAGAGCTTCCCGACTCCGCCGATGACGACGCTGGCCACCACGCCGACCTCGCGTGACGTGCCCTACCTGTACGTGGACTCCTCGGGCGACTACCACGTGTTCCTGCCGTCGCTGCGGACCAACGCCTCCGGGCCGAGCTGGGCCAACGGGCCGACTCCCGGCACCTCGGTGCCGATGAGCCAGTTCTTCGTGGTGACCCCGTCCAACACCGCGGCGCAGATGAACGCGGCGCTGGCGCAGGGCTGCAACCTGTTCTTCACCCCCGGCGTCTACACCATCGACCAGACGCTCAACGTCACCAACCCGAACACGGTCGTGCTGGGCACCGGCTTCCCGACGCTCATCCCGACCGGCGGCGTCAGCACCATGCAGGTCGCCGACGTCGACGGCGTGCGGATCAGCGGTCTGCTGATGGACGCCGGCACGACCACCTCGCCGTCCCTGCTGACCGTCGGGACGCCGGGTTCCTCGGCCGACCACAGCGCCAACCCGATCTCGGTCCAGGACGTGTTCTTCCGCATCGGCGGCGACATCGCCGGCAGCGCGACGGACAGCCTGGTGGTCAACGCGAACAACACCCTGGTGAACGACATCTGGGCGTGGCGCGCGGACCACGGCAACGCGGGCACGGTGGGCTGGACCACCAACACCGCGGACAACGGCCTGACCGTCAACGGCAACAACGTCCTGGCGACCGGGCTTTTCGTGGAGCACTACCAGAAGAGCGAGGTCGTCTGGAACGGCCAGGGCGGGGAGACCATCTTCTTCCAGAACGAGAACCCCTACGACCCGCCGAACCAGGCGGCCTGGATGAACGGCTCGACCAACGGCTATCCGGCCTACAAGGTGGCCTCCAACGTCACCTCGCACCAGGCCTACGGCATGGGGAGCTACTGCTACTTCAACGTCAACCCGGCGGTGGTCAACGACCACGCCTTCGAGGCGCCGAACACCCCCGGCGTCCAGTTCCACGACCTGTTGACCGTCTCGCTCGGCGGGGTCGGCGTGATCAACCACGTCATCAACTCCACGGGCGCCGCGACTCCGAGCAACACGACGCCTTCGAACGTCACCTCCTACCCGTGACGGGAAGCAGGGGCCGCGGATCCGATCCGCGGCCCCTGCCGCGGGCGCAGTCGCGAAACACCAACCTCATGACGCGAGGAAGAGAAGTATGGCCGTCAGTCAACAGGCGCCACCTTTGCGCGCCGGAAATCCACGCACCACGTCGCTCGCGGTGATCCTGGTCGTCGCCCTCATCAGCGGGCTGATGGTGGCGATCGCCGCGGGGTCCGCCCACGCCGCGCCCTCGCTGTTGTCGCAGGGCAAGACCGCGACCGCCTCGTCGGTTTACAACGGCAACGCGGCCTCCAACGCCGTGGACGGCGACACCGGCACCCGCTGGGAGAGCGCGTACAGCGATCCGCAGTGGCTGCAGGTGGACCTCGGCGGGACCGCGACGATCAGCCAGGTCGTGCTCCAGTGGGAGACCGCCTCGGCCAAGGCGTACCAGATCCAGGTCTCGGCCGACGGCTCGACCTGGACCTCGATCTACTCCACGACCACCGGCCCCGGCGGCACCGAGACGCTGAACGTCACCGGCACCGGCCGTTACGTCCGCATGTACGGCACCGCCCGCAACACCGGGTACGGCTACTCGCTGTGGGAGTTCCAGGTCTATGGCACTTCGGGCACCGGAGGCGGCGGGACCTGCGGCACGCAGAACGCGGCGCTGAACCAGCCCGCCACCGCCTCCTCGACGGAGAACGCCGGCACGCCGGCCGCCGCCGCGGTCGACGGGAACACCGGGACCCGCTGGTCCAGCGCGTTCAGCGACCCGCAGTGGCTCGACGTGGACCTGGGCTCGGCGCTGACCGTCTGCCAGGTCGCCCTGACCTGGGAGACCGCGTACGCCACCGCGTTCCAGATCCAGGTCTCGAACGACAATGCGAACTGGACGACGATCTACTCCACGACCACCGGGACCGGCGGGAACCAGACTCTGAACGTCTCCGGCACCGGCCGGTACATCCGCATGTACGGCACGGCGCGCGCCACGCAGTACGGCTACTCCCTGTGGGAGTTCGGGGTCTACACCGGCGGAAGTGGGGGCGGCCCCACTTCGCCGAGCTCGCCGTCCACCAGCAGTACCGGGGGCGGGAACGGGAACTGCGGCACCGCCAACGCCGCGCTCGGACACCCGGCCACCGCCTCGTCGATCCAGGACTCCAACCCGGCGTACGACCCCTTCTACGCCACCGACGGCAGCACCCTGACCCGCTGGTCGAGCGCGTCCTCGGACCCGCAGTGGATCGACGTCGACCTCGGTGGGAGCCTGCCGGTCTGCCAGGTGGTGCTCCAGTGGGAGAACGCCTACGCCTCCGGGTTCCAGATCCAGGTCTCGAACGACAACACGAACTGGACGCCGATCTACTCCACGACCACCGGGACCGGCGGGACGCAGACGCTGAACGTGTCGGGTACCGGCCGGTATATCCGCATGTACTCCACGGTCCGTGCCACCGGCTATGGGGTGTCCCTGTGGGAGTTCTCGGTCTACACGATCGGCAACCAGACCATCACCATCCCGCCGCCTCCGCCGCAGCCCGCGCCGGGGAACTGTCCCTGGCTCAACGAGCCGAACGTGGCCGTCTCGACCCGCGTGGCCCAGCTCATGGGCGCCATGACGCAGGACCAGAAGGACGCGATGCTCTACGGCGACGGCTCGAACGTCTACATCGGGCAGATCGCCGCGCAGCCCGCGCTGTGCATCCCGAGCGTCAATCTGGAGGACGGGCCCAGCGGGGTCGGCGACGGCCTCGGCGGGGTGACGCAGTTCCCCGACGGGGAGACGAACGCGGCCACCTTCGACCCGTCCTACGAACACGACTTCGGCGCGGCGGTGGGCCAGGAGTTCGCCGGCAAGGGCGTGAACGTCTCGCTCGGCCCGACGATCAACCTGGTGCGCGATCCGCGCTGGGGCCGGTCCTACGAGACGTTCGGCGAGGACCCGTACCTGACCGGTGAGATCGTCAGCGCCGACGTGCAGGGGATGCAGAGCCAGGGCGTGATGGCCGAGGTCAAGCACGCGGCCGCGTACAACATCGAGCAGCCCTCCGCGCCCGGCAACGAGATCATCGACACCCGCACGCTGCAGGAGATGTACCTGCCGGGCTTCCAGACCGCCATCGAGAAGGGCGGCGCGGCGGCGCTGATGTGCGGGTACAGCATGGTGAACGGCAACTACTCGTGCCAGAACCCGGCGATCGAGAACACCCCGATGTACCAGCAGGCCGGGTTCCAGGGCTTCATCACCTCGGACTGGGGCGGGATCCACTCCACCGTGCCGTCGGCCAACGCCGGGGAGACGGTCGAGATGCCCTTCGGCGGCTTCTTCGCGGCCTCGCTGGAGCAGGCGGTCGCGGCCGGCCAGGTCACCCAGGCCACGTTCGACACCATGGTGTCGCGGGTGCTGACGCAGATGTTCCGCTTCGGCATGTTCGACAAGGCGCCGAGCGGTTCGACGACCGCCATCGTCGCCACGCCGGCGCACCGCGCGGTCGCCCTGCAGGGTGACGAGGAAGGCTCGGTGCTGCTGAAGAACAACGGTGTCCTGCCGTTGGACCCGAAGGGCAGCGAGTCGGTGGCGGTCATCGGCACCAACGCCGGGGCCGGCGTGATCACCGGTGGCGGCGGCAGCGGGAGCGCGACCAGCACGGGTACCTACAACCCGCTGTACGGGATCCAGCAGCGGACCGCCGGGACGAACGTCAAGGTCGCCTACGACGACGGGACGAACCAGGCCTCCGCGGTCGCGCTGGCGCAGTCCTCGAACGTGGCGATCGTCTTCGCCGACGACAACTACGGGCACGAGGAGTCCGACACCACCACGCTGAACCTGCCGGACAACCAGGACGCGCTGATCTCGGCGGTCGCCGCGGCCAACCCGCACACGATCGTCGTGCTCAGCGACAACTCGGCGATCATGATGCCCTGGCTGAACCAGGTGGCGGGCGTGTTCGAGACGTTCTACCAGGGGCAGGAGTTCGGGCAGTCGATCGCGGCGCTGCTGTTCGGGGACGTGAACCCCTCCGGGCACCTGCCGATCACCTTCCCGACCTCGCTGACCCAGGTACCGGCCGGCACGACGGCGCAGTGGCCGGGGGTCAACGGGACGGTGCAGTACTCCGAGGGGCTCGACGTCGGGTACCGGTGGTACGACCAGAACAACGTCGCGCCGCTGTTCCCGTTCGGCTTCGGGCTGTCGTACACGACGTTCTCCTTCAGCAACCTGCAGATCGGGGCGCTGAACAACGGCCAGGCGACGGTGACCGCGACGGTCACGAACACCGGAAGCCGCGCCGGGACGGAGGTGGCGCAGCTGTACGTCGGCGACCCGGCTTCGGCCGGCGAGCCGCCGCACCAGCTGAAGGGATTCCAGCGGATCACGCTGAACCCCGGCGCATCGGGGACGGCGACGTTCACGGTGTCGGCGCACGATCTGGCGCACTGGGACACGACGTCGAGCACCTGGATCGCGTCGGCCGGCACGTACCAGATCCTGGTCGGGGACGGCTCGCGGAGCCTGCCGCTGACCGGGAACCTGAACAACCCGGCGACCGTCACGGCGAACGCCATGGACTGATGGCTCACTGCTCGGACGAGGCGGTCCGTGCCAGTGGGGAAACCCATTGGCACGGCCCGCTTCGCCGTGCTTTCGACTTCCTTACGGATGCGCCACGGCACCGGTGCCGTCAGGCGGACCTCAGTTTTCCCATGCACGATGATGACGTGCTCACTCTGGTTCTGATCGGCCTCGTCGGCGGCCTCATCACCGGCATCTCGCCATGCGTGCTGCCGATGCTGCCCGTTTTGTTCTTCACCGGCGGTGCCGCCGGTCGTGCGGGAGAAGCGGAATCGCCTTCGCCGCGGCGCGGCAGCCGGCGTCCGTATCTGATCGTGGCCGGGCTCGTCCTGAGCTTCAGCGTCTTCACGCTCCTGGGCACTCTGGTGCTGAGCGCCCTGCCGCTGCCCAAGGACATCATCCGGTGGGCCGGTCTGGTCGTGTTGGTACTGCTGGGCATCGCCATGATGAACCAGCGCGTGGAGGATCTGCTGGAGCGGCCGTTCTCGCGCATCCCGCAGCGCCGCGTGACCGATGAGCACGGCGGCTTCGTGCTCGGGCTGGCGCTCGGGGCCGTGTACGTGCCCTGCGCGGGGCCGGTGCTGGCGGCCATCACCGTCGCCGGTGCCTCGGGGCGGATCGGGGTCGGGACGGTCGCGCTCACCGTCGCGTTCGCGGTCGGCACCGCGATTCCGCTGCTGGCCTTCGCGCTGGCCGGGCGGCGCGTGGCCGAGCGGGTTCGGGCCTTCCGCAACCGGCAGCGGGGGGTGCGCATCACGGCGGGCGTCGTCGTCATCGCGCTGGCTGTGGCGCTGACGTTCAACGTCACCGACGCCCTGCAGCGCGCCGTGCCCGACTACACCTCGAACCTGAACGCCGCGCTGGACAAGTCAGGAGCCTCACACGCGCTGGCCCCGGCCGGGCCCCAGGCCCTCGCGAAGTGTGCGCAGTCGGAGATGAGCGCGTTGGGAGACTGCGGCAAGACGCCGGCGATCACTGGCGTCCAGCAGTGGTTCAACACTCAGGGCAACGCCGCGCTCACTCCGGCCGAGCTACAGGGCAAGGTGGTCCTGGTCGACTTCTGGGCCTACTCGTGCATCAACTGCCAGCGCGCCATCAAGCACGTGCAGGCCTGGTACACCGACTACGCCGCCGACGGCCTGGTGGTGATCGGCGTGCAGACCCCCGAGTACACCTTCGAGGCCGACCCCGGCGACGTCGCGGCCGGCGCGAAGCGCCTGGGCATCACGTATCCGGTCGCCCTGGACAGCAAGTACACGACCTGGAACGCCTTCGGCAACGAATCCTGGCCCGCCGACTACCTCATCGACTCCACCGGCGAGGTCCGCTTCGCCTCGATCGGCGAGGGCGCCTACTCGAACACCGAATCGCTGATCCGCAAGCTTCTCACCGCCGCCCACCCCGCCGGACTCACACTCCCGCCGCCCACCGACGTCCCCGACACGACTCCCACGGACCAGAGCCAGACCCCCGAGACCTACCTGGGTGCCGAGCGCGCGAACAACTTCGCACCGGGGAAGTCCGGGACCTTCCAATCCGGAACGCAGACCTTCGCCTACCCGGCCGACCTCCCCGACGACGCCTTCGCCCTGACCGGCACCTGGACCGTGGCCGCGCAGTCCCTGGCATCCGGCCAGAACGCCGGCATCCGCCTGAACTTCAACGCCGCAAAGGTCTACCTCGACATCGGCGGCACCGGCACGATCACCGCCACGGTCGACGGGAAGAGTACGAGCTATCCGGTGTCCGGCGCTCCGGACATTTACACCGTCGTAGATCGAAGCGACTCGGAACGCGGCACTGTGACGATTACGCTCTCACCTGGGCTGAGTGCCTACTCGTTCACGTTCGGCTAGCACGGAGACAACCCGGGTCGGGCCCGATATGATCAACCACTTTTGCGGCCCGACTCGGGGGGATCCACTATGCGGAATCGGCACGTAAGCCTGGCGGCGGCGGCCGTCCTGTCCACCTTCGGTGGCGCGATCCTCGCGATCCCGGCTGCGCGTGCCGATGACGCTCCCGCGACTCTGTATGTCGATGCCGACACCGCGGCCTGCAACGACGGCAACTCCGGCCTCGTTCAGGCGGCGCCGCTGTGCAGCGTGCACGCTGCCATGGCGTCCTCGCTCCTGGTTCCCGGCGGGACCGTCGTCGTCTCGGGGGACAAGATCGGCGCGGTGGACGTCACCCGCTCCGGGACCCCGGGTCTGCCGATCACCATCAAAAGCGGGGGCTCGGGCTCCTGGGTCACCGTCACCGGTCAGCACGATGTGGAGATCGACGGCGCGACGGCCATGCCCTCCGGCCAGCCGCTGGGCGGCGACGAGATCCACGTCGTGGACTCCCAGCGGATCGTTCTGCACCAGGACGGAGGCCGTTGCTGCGGGGTCGGGGCGATCCACCTCACCGGCACGTCCGACTCGGTCGTCGACGGCGTCAGCGCGAGCTATGCCCATCAGCAGGTCGTCATCGACGGCGGCAGCACCCGCGACGTCGTGGAGAACCTGGCCACCGACGAGCAGAGCGACGTCGCCGAGGTGACGATCACCGACAGCCCGGACAACTCGGTGCTGAACAACACGTTCTTCGCCAGTACCCAGACACCGGTCGTGATCTCCGGGACCTCGACCGGGACCGTCGTGGAGAACAACATCCTCTCCGGAACCGGCGATTCGGCCGACCATCCTGAGACGGTGCCGGCGGTGAGCGTCGACGCCGCCGCGACCACCGGAACCCGCATCGGCTACAACATCTTCGACTCCGCCGGGCTGAACGGCCCGGCCGTGTCGTGGGCGGGAACGGCGTACCCGAGCGGGGCGGCGTTCGACGCCAGTCCGGCGGGCACCGTGGGCCACGACAAGGACGGCGATCCGCAACTGTCGCTGAACGGGTTCGGCTGGCCGCACGACCTCCACCTCAAGCTGGGTTCGCCGGCGATCGACGCCGGCGACGGCTCGGTCGCCCCGGCGCACGACAACGACGGACTGGCGCGCATCGATGATCCGCGCGTGACCGACACCGGCGGCGGTTCGCCGACCTTCACGGACATCGGGGCCTACGAGTACCACACGCAGCCCTTCGCGCTGAGTATCTCGGGAAGCGGCGGCCTGAGCCCGTCGAACTACCGGACCGTCACGGTCAAGGCACAGACCTCCGGCGGCTGGTATCCGGACACGCCGACCTCCGTCGACGTCAGCATCGACGGCGGCCCGGCGAAGCAGGTGAACGGAGTGGGAGGCGGCAGCTACACCGTCTCGCTCCCCGAAGGCCTGCACACGCTGAGCGCGAGCGCGACCGACGCCGGCGGCGCCACGGCGACGTCCACCTCGCAGGTGTTCGTGCGGCCGACGGTCTTCACGCCCCTGCTGTCCGTGACCCCTGTGCCCAACGGTGGCGGCCTGGTCGACATCGAGCTCGGTGGCGTGAGCCCTACCAGCGACTTCAGCCTCTCCATGGGGGACGGGAGGGCTCCGGTCACCGGAGTCGGGCTGCCCTACACCACCAACGGCTTCAACTGGCAGGGCCAGTATCAGTACCAGAAATCGGGCACCTACCACCTGACCCTGAACGCCACCGACGCCAACGGCTGGTCGGGAACCGCGCGCGCGGACATCACCGTGACCGTGGCGCCGCCCGTGGTCCCGCCGGCCCAGCCGGTCGTCACGGTCCACCGCGTCGCGGGCTCCGACCGCTACTCGACCGCCGTCGCCGTGTCGCAGGCGCAGTGGTCCGCCGGGTCCGCCGGCGCCGTGGTCCTGGCCAGCGGGCTGGGTTTCCCGGACGCGCTGGCCGGCGTTCCGCTCGCCGCGCACGTCCACGGCCCCTTGCTGCTGACCGACCCGCACAAGCTCGACGCGGCCACCCTGGCCGAGATCAACCGTGTGTTCGGCAGCGGAGGCAAGACGATCTACGTCCTCGGCGGCACGTCCGCGGTCTCCGACGCGGTACTCGCGCAGCTGCCGTCCACGGTGCACGTCGAGCGCATCGGCGGCGTCGACCGCTTCGACACCGCCCGCCGCATCGCCGCCCACATCGGGTCGGCGGCGGACATCGTCGTGGCCGACGGCGCGAGCTTCCCCGACGCGCTGACCGCCGGTCCGCTCGCGGCGAAGGAACACACTGCGATCGTCCTGTCGAACGGTCCGGTCCTCGACCCGCAGACAGCGGCGCTCGTAGCCGGGCACAAGTCCGTCACCGCGGTCGGCGGCCCGGCCGCGACCGCAGTGCGGGCGGACGCGAACCTGGCGCACATCCCCCTCACCGACCTGCACGGCGCGGACCGCTACGCGACCTCGCATCTGGTCTTCGACGCCATCAACGCCAACTACGCGCCCAAGCAGATGGGCGTGGCCAGCGGCACCAGCTTCCCGGACGCCCTCACCGGCGGCGCCTTCATGGCCAACGCCAGCCAGCCCCTGGTCTTGGCGGACCCGCGCCTGGCCGACGGTTCGCCCTGGCTCATGTCCGATCTGCGCGACGAGGTCGAAGAGGTGTACGGCGACGCCGGGCATATCTCGGTGTTCGGCGGCCCGGGCGCGGTCGACGAGCGGATCGTCAAGGACATGGTCCTGTGGACGCAGGGCCGGGAGGAGTAGCCGGCCCTCGTTCAGGTCAGCCCTGGCTCTTCAGCAGCATCTCCCGCACCGCCTTCTTGTCGATCTTCCCGATCGCCGTCCACGGCAGCGCGTCGACGAACAGGATCGACTTCGGCTCGTACAACGGACCGAGTTCCTCGACGGCGCGCTTGCGCAGGTCGGCGGGGTCGACCGGGGTCTTGCCGTCCAGGACGCAGGCGACGTGCACGGCCTCGCCCCAGGCCTCGTCCGGCAGGCCGACCACGGCCGCGCCGAGGACGCCGGGCGCCTTGGTGAGGACGTCCTCGAGCAGGACCGAGAAGACGTTGTCGGAGGTCTGGCCGGTGACGATGACGTCCTTGAGCCGGTCCACCAGGTGCAGGTACCCCTCGCCGTCGAAGAAGCCGAGGTCGCCGGTGTGCAGCCAGCCGTCGGCCAGGGCCTGCGCGGTGAGCTCGGGGTCGCCCAGGTACTCGGCCATGACCAGCGGGCCCTGGACGCAGACCTCGCCGATCTCGCCCTGCGCCACCTCCTCGCCCTTCTCGTCACGCAGCGAGATCTCCGCGCGGTCGGCCAGGAAGGGCAGCGGCTTGCCGCAGGAGCCGAGGCGGCCGGGGATCTCAGGGTCGTGGTCGGCCGGTTCGAGGAAGGCGATCACCGGGATCTCGGTGAGGCCGTAGGCCTGGCGCAGGACCGGGCCGAAGCGGTCGAGCGCCTGGCGGATCCTGGCCGGGGTGGTCGGCGCGCCGCCGTAGTGGATGCGGACCAGGTCCGGGAAGCCGTCGGCCGGGCAGGCCGGGTGGTCCAGGATCTCGCCGAGCATCGGCGGGACGACGCCGAGGCTGGTGGCGTGCTCGCGCTGCATGATCGCGACGGCCTCGCCGGCGTCGAAGGCGTCCATCAGCAGCACGGTGCCGCCGGCCAGCATGGTCAGGATCGCCGCGATGTGGCCGCTGGTGTGGCTGGCCGGGGTGCAGATCAGGAAGCGGTGCGGGATGGGGAGTTCGGCCTTGCGCCGTTCGCTGGCCGGGATCAGCGCGAAGTAGTAGCTGTGCTTGTGCAGCACCAGCTTGGGCCGGCCGGTGGTGCCGCCGGTGTAGAAGATGGTGGAGACGTCGGCCTGCTGCGCCGGGTCCGCCAGCGGCTCGTCGGGCTGGGCGTCGGCCAGGGCGAGCAGGTCCTCGCCGAGGTCCGCCGCACCGGCTGTGAGGACCACGCGCGGTCCGTGCAGACTCGCGAGTTGCACAGCGCGCTCGATGCCCGGATCGATGACCAGCGCGTCGGCCTCGGCACGCACCAGGAACGCGCCCTGCTCCGGGACGGCCGGTTCGGGCGCGACGAACACCAGGCGGCAGCCGGCCAGGTGCACGGCGAGCTGGATCAGCACCGACTCCGGGCGGCTGCCGACGAACAGCGCCACGGTCTGGCCCTTGCTCAGCCCGCGCAGCCGCAGCGCGGCCGCGAGCCGGTGGACCGAGCGCCGGGCTTCGTCGTAGGAGACGCGCCGGTCGCCGTGGACGAAGGCTTCCCGCTCGGGGTGCTCGGCGAAGACCTCCAGGATGCGGTCGACGTAGGTGCCGGCGTAGGCGGGGGCGGCGGGCTGGTTGGCGTCCACAGTCTCTCCTTTGGGTGGCTGCGGTTTGATGAGAAGTTGGGTCGCCGTGGCGGTGACGGCGGGCTTTCCGTGCTGGCTGATCTGGATCGTGACGACCGCGCGCCGGGACGTGAGTTCCGCGACGTTCGCCTCGATGGCCACGGGGCCGGGTGCGACCGGCGCGTGGAACGTCGTATCCAGCTGCACGGTCAGGAAGACCTGGTCGTCCGGCAGTACGGTCATCGCCGCGAACCCGGCGTACAGATCGGCCAGGCAGGACAGATAGCCGCCGAAGACGAACCCGCCGCCGAACGTGACCTCGGGACCGACCTCGATCAGGGCGCTGGCATGCCCGGGGGACCAGGTGTCCAGGCCGGGGAGCGCGAGCCTTTCGACGGCTGCGCGCCGGGGAGCCGTGCCGTCGATGATGGCGTCGAGCAACCCGCGATGCGTGGTGGGCAGCCCTTCAGGGGTGACCGGCGGCAGTTCGGTGGGAACGTCAGGCATGTGCGGCTCCCGCAGCTCGACCGGCACTGCGAACGGATCTCGGCAGCACGAGGATGATCAGCAGCGCCGCCAGGAACGAGAACGGGTCGTAGAGCATCGCGTGGACCATCGCCGAGGAGAGCTGCCCATGCGTCGCGTGGTCCGTCGACCCGCCGGGCAGCCGCGAGTTGAACAGCACCCCCATCGCGCTGACGCCGAGCGCCCCGCCGGCGATCTGCATCGTCACCAGCAGCCCGGCGGCGGCGCCGGCGTGCGTGCTGCGGATGCCGGCCAGCACCACCGACAGCAGCGGCGCGAACAGCATCCCGATCCCGGAGCCGAGCACCAGCTGCGAGGGGATCGACCACAGCGCCAGCGAGGAGTCCGTGGCCAGGACCACCGGTACGAACATCGACAGCGCCCCCAGGCAGCACACGACCGCGCCGACCGAGGCGACACGCCGTCCGCCCCAGGCGCGGACCAGCCGTCCCGAGGCCGCGGACAGCGCGATGGTGCCGATGCCGACCGGGACCGTGGTGACCGCGGCCCACAGCGTCGAGACGTTGTACGCGGTCTGGATCAGGGTGAAGTAGTACAGGAAGAAGGCCACGACCCCGCTGAACGCGAGCAGGAAGAGCATCACGCCGGTGCGGAACGCCCGGTCCCGCCACAGGTCCGACGGCAGCAGCGGGGAGCCCCCGCGCCGCTCCTGGGCCAGCTGCGATCGCAGGAACGCCAGGACCAGCACCGGCGAGGCGGCCAGGCTCAGCCAGCACCACAGCGGCCAGTGGTACTGCTCGCCCAGCGACAGCGGGGTCATGAGCGCGGCCAGGGCGAGCACGACCAGGCAGGTGCCGGTGACGTCGAGCCGTTTGGCCTCGGGGTTGCGCAGCGTCGGCAGGTAGCGCCGCCCGAGCCAGATCGCGGCCAGCCCGAACGGCACGTTCACCAGGAAGATCGGCCGCCAGGACAGGCCCATGATGTTCCCGGAGTACAGCAGCCCGGCGAACACCGGCCCGATGACCGTGGCCAGGCTCAGCATCGCGCCCTGCGCGCCGAAGGCGGCGGCGCGCTTCTCCGGCGGCAGCATGATCTGGATGGTCGCCATCACCTGTGGCGAGAGCATCGCGGCGGTCACCCCCTGCAGCGCCCGGAAGGCCACCAGCTGGCCCGGGGAGGTGGCCAGGCCGCAGGCCGCGGAGGTGACCACGAACCCGGCGAAGGCCCAGGTGAACAGCGCGCGCCGGCCGAAGATGTCGCCGAGCCGGCCGCCGGTGATCAGCAGCGCCGCGTACGCGATCTGGTAGGCGGCCACGGTCAGCTCGATGTCCCCGGAGCTGGCGTGCAGCCCGCGCTGGATCGGCGGGGCGGCGACGGCGACGATCGAGATGTCCGCGGAGACGACGAACGTGGCGCTCAGCACCAGCCAGACGGCCCGCCGGGCGGTGCGTTCACTGAAGGGGGAGGGGGAGGCCTGGTCCGCGACGGCGGCGGAGGTGGTCATCTTCTGGGCTCCTGATCGGCGGGATAATCGCGGTTCTCGCGGTTCTCGCGGGTCCTGGGGGTCTCGGGGGCTTCTGCGGCCCCGAGCGCGGCGATCTGCTCGATCTCGGCCTGCCGCGCGGCCCGCTCGCCGCGGTCCAGCTCCTCGGCGGCGGCGTCCAGGGCGTCCAGCGAGTCGGCCGGGGATTCGTCGAGCTCTGCGAAGCCCAGGACGCCCATTTTCTCCAGCGCGTCCCGGACCGCCGGGCCGAACAGCCCGATGTCGCGCAGCGCGGGCACGATCCGCATGAACAGCCGCCGCCGGTACTGGCGCAGCGCCGGGGAGGTGCGGGCGATGGCGATGCATTCCTGGGCGCCGTAGTCGAGGGTGTTCCAGATCGCCTCGCCGACGAAGCCCTCGCGCAGCGACCAGCAGGACTCGACCACGAACTCCTCCCGCTCGCGCAGCTCGGCGGAGGTCAGGTCGCGGTAGGCGCGGCGCAGCATGATCCGGCCGAACGCCACGTGCCGGGCCTCGTCCTGCATCACGTACGTGGTCAGGTGCCTGATCAGCGGGGTCGTGGTGCGGTCCCGCTGCACGGTGAGCGTGGCCAGCGCCAGGTTCTCCAGCACGACCTGCACGCCGAGCGCGCAGAAGTCCCAGCGCGCGTCCTGCACCACGTTCTCGAACAGCGCGGCCAGCGAGCCCGTCAGCCCGTAGCGCAGGCCGATCTTCTCGGTCAGCAGCCGGTTGATCACCTCGGTGTGCCGGGCCTCGTCCATGATCTGCGTGGCCGCGAACAGCTTCGCGTCCGCCTCCGGCGCGGTCTGCGCGATCTTGCTGACCGCGACCAGGCTGAACTGCTCGCCGTGCAGCAGCTGCGAGCTGGCCCAGGCGGCGGCGTGCCGGCGCAGCACGCCGTGCTCGGCGGCCGGCAGCCGGTCCCACAGCTCAGAGCCGGCGATCCAGACGAAGCTGTCCGGCATGCCCAGCGGGTTGTCCGGATCGACCGGCAGGCTCCAGTCCAGCCGGGAGTCGGCGTTCCACTGGCGCTGCTTGCCCAGCGCGTAGAGCCGCAGCAGCTGCTGGTCGTGCGTGTCGTAGTCGGCGGCCAGCACCGCCGAGCCGCCGAGCGGGGCGGTCCAGTCGGTGTCGGCGAGGATCGTCTCGGTCATTCAGGGGCCTGCTGTCCGGGTCGGCGCGGATGGACTGGCGGAGGGACCGTCGGATGGACTGTCGGATGGACTGTCGGTCGCGCTCTGTCCGCCGGCCGGGGCCGACAGGGCTTCGGCCTGTTCGCGCAGCCGGCCGCGCAGGATCTTCCCGGCGGGGCTGCGCGCGATGGAGTCCACCGCCACGAAGCGCACCGGCCGTTTGTAGCTGGCCAGCCGGGCGACGCAGAGCGCGAGCAGGGCGGCCTCGTCGAAGGCGCCCGGCGCGCTGGGCTGGACGAAAGCGAACGGCGCCTGCCCCCAGACCGCGGAGGGCACCGGCACCACCGCGGCGTCGGCCACCTGCGGGCTGTCCCGCAGCACCGCTTCGATCTCGGCGGGATAGACGTTCTGGCCGCCGCGCAGAATCAGGTCGTTGCGCCGGTCCACGAGCCAGATCAGGCCCGCGGCGTCCCGGCAGCCCAGGTCGCGGGTGCGCAGCCAGCCGTCCTGCACGACCTCGGCGGTGGCCCGCGGGTCGCGCCAGTACCGGAGCATCAGGCCGTCCCCGCCGAGCCACAGCTCGCCGATCTCGCCGGCCTCGGCCTGGCTCCCGTCGTCCCGGGCGATCCGCGCGCTGACGCCGAGCATCGGCAGCCCGACGCACGCCGCGCCGGGCACCGGTGCCGGACCGGGCCGCTCGGCGGGCTCCAGCGCCAGACTGGGCCCTCCGCCCTCGGTGATGCCGTAGACCGCCATCAGGCCGGCGCCGAGCGCGGCCGCGGCCCGCTCGGCCAGCTCCGCGGGCATCGGCGCGGCCGCGTGCACGACCAGGTCCAACGCCGACAGATCGGTCGTGGCCAGCGCTCTGGCTTCCAGCAGCAGCCGCACCATGGACGGCACGAGCAGGACGTGCTGGACCCGCCACCGCTCCAGCGCGCTCAGGCAGGCCTGCGGGGTGAACTCGTCCAGGACGCACAACGTCGCGCCCGCCCCGAGGTAGGCCAGGGCATTGACGACGCTGCCGTGGAAGAGCGGGCACGCGTCCAGGAATACGGTGTCCGGGCCGCAGTGCACCTCGGCGAGCCAGGACAGCGCCTTGAGCTGCACCGAGCGCTGGTCGACGACGACGCCCTTGGGACGGCCGGTGGTCGCCGAGGTGTGCATGATCGCGAAGGAGGCGGTGAGGGAGCCCGGACGCGGCGGCGAATCAGCAGGCTGTGCCGATCGGCCCTGCGCCGCTGCCATCTGCGGTACCAGCTCGATCGGCATGGTCTTCAGGCCCGGGTGCTCGCGCGCCAGCCGATCCCGCCCCGCCTCGTCGGCCACGGCCAGCGCCGGCTCGACGCCCTCGAGGATCCCGGCCAGTTCCGGAGCGGTCAGCGCCGGATTCGCCGGCACCGCGATCACTCCCGCCGCCGCGCAGGCCAGGTAGGTCTCGATCATCTCCAGCCGATTGCCGCTGAGCACGACGACCCGGCTGCCGGCCGGCACGGCGCGCGCCAGTTCGCCGGCGAACGCGCCGACCTCGGTGTGCAGCTCGGCCCAGGTGACCTCGCGTCTGCGGTCGCGCAGGGCGATGCCGTCGGGGTGGCGCAGGCGGTTGCGGTCCAGGACATCCGTGAGCCACATGTCAGGCTCCTGTTTCCGACGGCGGACCCGAATCAGGGGCCTGTGCCAGCAGCTCCGCGACCGAGCGCACCGAGGTGATCCGGCTCAGCTCGACGTCGGTCAGCGGCCGGTCCAGGTGGTTCTCGCAGCCGAGCGCGACCCGGATGATCTCGCCGGAGTTGACCCCGGCGTTGACCAGGTCCTCCTCGTCGGTGATCTGGTCGAGCAACGCCGGGTGGTCCAGGTACTCGCGCACGATCTCGCGCGCCAGATCGCAGTCGACCGCCATCACGCCTCCCACGGGCGCGCGCTCACACCGGCCAGCGCCCACGGCGGCGCCGGCTCGCCGCCCGACAGGATCAGGGCACCGGCCTCCTCGGCCTCGCAGGGCAGCAGCCGGTTGAAGCGCCCGCCCCGGCACGCGGCGGCGAACTCCGGCGAGGCCTGGATCCGGCGGTGTCCCGCGCCGCCGGCCAGGAACGCGAACACCAGGTCCAGGGTCTTCCAGCGGCCGTCCTCGAAGTACTCGCACCAGGAGTGGTCGCTGCCGACCAGGCCGAGCAGGTAGCCGCGCCGGGCGCGGGCCCGGAAGCCGGCCTCGCGCAGCCTCTGGGCCAGAAGCCTGCTGACCACCACGCAGTCGGCCATGCCGAGGTCCCACGCGCGCTCGTGCAGCATGCGCAGCTCTTCGCTCACGGACTGGTAGACCACCGTGCCGGACAGCAGCGCTTCGAGCATGTCGTCGTAGATCGCCTGGACCCCCGGCTCGCCGACCGTCGCCTCGGCACCGGTCAGGCGCACGGCGACCTCATAGCCCGGCGGCTCGACCGGCGCCCGCGCGTCGATCTCCTCGACGCCGGGCGCGGCGAGGTCGGGGCGGAGCAGACGCACGGTCTCGCCCTCGGCCCGCGGCGCGCGCACCCGCACCAGCCAGTGCCGCGGCTCGTACCAACTCGGCCGCGCGCCGGACGCGAACCGCAACAGGAAACGCAGCGCGAGTTCGGGGATGCTGTCGCGCGACGTGCCCGCGAACAGCGCCAGGTTCATGACGTCGACGTAGTCGAACAACGGCCCCCGCTCGGGGTCGGCCTCGTGCGGCAGCGCCTCCGGAGCCAGCTCGGCCGTCCGCTCGGTGCTCAGCCCGAGCAGTCTCGCGGCGCCGTCCAGGTCGACGGCGTACCGGGCGAACTCGCTCGGGACCCGTTCGAACCGTTCGATCCGTTCGATCCGTTCGATCCGTTCGATCCGTTCCAGGCCCGGGGGCGTCACCGGGACTTCTCCACGAGCCGCGCCACCAGGTCGGCGAGCTGCCGCACGGTGTTCGTCTCGAACAGGAAGTCGTCCGGGATCGCGATCCCGCAGGCGTCCTCGATCCGCACCACGGCCCGCAGGGCCTTGACCGACTCCAGCCCGGGGATCGCGGCCAGCTGCCAGTCCGGGTCGATCCCGTCCAGGTCCGGGTCGGCCTCCGCGGCCAGTGCCGTGCACACCACGGCGAGATGGTCGATGTCCTCCGGCGAGCCGATCATGCCCTCACCCCTTCGTCGCGTCGTCGGCCAGGCTCCGGTAGAGCCCGAGCGCCCCGTGGCGCTGGACCTTGCCGGACGTCGTGTGCGGGATCGCCGCCGTGGGCACCGGGACCACGGACACCTCGTCCAGCCCTAGTTGCTGCCGGACCTGGTCGGCGGCCAGGCGGGAGAGCCCGGCGGCCTCCTGGTCGCCCGGCGCGGTCTCCCAGAGCACGACCATGCGCTCCACCTCGCCGCCGTCGGCGTCCCCGGCGTCCCCGGAGTCTCCGGCGGTCCACGGGATCGCGGCGCTGCGCAGCACACCGCCGCCGGAGCGCTCGGCGGCCAGCGTGGTGCGGACGATCTCCTCGACGTCCTCGGCGTAGAAGTTCTGGCCGCGCACGGTGATCATGTCCTTGACCCGGCCGACCAGGTAGAGCTCGTCGTCGTGCAGGAAGCCCAGGTCGCCGGTGCGCAGCCAGCCGTCCGCGGTGAACGGCTGCTGCTCGGCGGGCAGGTTCAGGTAGCCGCCGGTCACCGCGGGCCCGCTGAGCTGGACCTCGCCGACCCGGCCCGGCTCCGATATCCGGAGGCTGAGTCCCGGCGCCGCCCTGCCGCAGCTGACGACGGGGCGCGCGCCGTCCGCGCCGTCCGGCAGCGGCCGCACCTCGTCGCCGACCTGCAACCGGTCCCGGTCCACGCTCAGCGCGCGCCAGCGGCCGGACAGCTCGGCGGCCGAGACGATCAGCGTTGCCTCGGCCATGCCGTAGACCGGCTCCATGGTCGCGGCCCGGAAGCCGTACGGCGCGAACGCCTCCTGGAACGCCTCGAGCGTGCGCCGCTGGACCGGCTCGGCGCCGTTGCAGGCCACGCGCCACTTGGACAGGTCCAGCTCCGCCGGCGGATCCTGGCGCACCGCCGCGACCAGCAGGTCGTAGCAGAAGTTCGGCGCCGCCATCACCGTGGCGGTCGACTTCGCGAAGGAGTCGAGCCAGACCATCGGCCGGCGCACGAAGTCCCGGGGGCGCCACAGGCAGACCGAGTTGCCCCGGGCCAGACTGCTGAGCACCGTGAACAGGCCCATGTCGTGGAACATCGGGATCCACACGCCGAAGCAGTCCTCGTCGGTGAAGCCCAGGCCGCCGGTCACCGCCGCCAGGCCGGCGGCCACGTTCGCGTGGGTCAGGGTCACGCCCTTGGGCGCCGAGGTGCTGCCCGAGGTGTACTGGATCACGGCCAGGGTCGAGTCCGCCTCGGCCAGTGCCGGCGGTTCCGGCGCCCGCCCCGCGGCCTGCCCCGCAGGTTGCCCCGAGCCGGGCTCGGTCATGTCGAGGAACGCCGTGTCCGGCAGCGAGCTCGCGACCCGCCGGGCGATGGCCGGCCCCAGGCTGTCGTCGACGAGGATGGCGTCCAGCTCCGCGCTGTCCGCGATCCGCCGCAGGTGCGCGGTGTAGGCGTCGGCGCCGACGAAGCCGACCGGCAGCGGGAGCGGGACGACCGCCGCGTCCAGCCGGAACGCCATCAGAGCACTGCGGACCCAGGGCTCGCCGTTGTTCATCAGGACCCCGAGACGCCGCGGCGGGCCGATCCGCTCGACCACGTCGGCGGCGCTCCGTTCGGCACGCTCCAGGATCTCGGCGAGCGTGAACTCCGGCTGCCCCTCCTGCATCGGCAGGGACAACGACCGGCCGTGCTTGGCGGCGTCGGTGAAGATCTGCCACAGGTGGCTCACGCGCGCACCCCGACCGTGGGCGCGGCGCCCGAGGCGACCAGGCGGGAGCGCAGCAGCAGGCGCCGCACCTTGTAGGAACCGGTGAGCGGCAGGTCGTCGAAGTCCATGACGTACACCGGGACCTCGCCCAGACTGGTCTGGCGCAGCGCGTCGAGCAGCCGGTCCGGGTCGAGGGCCTCGCCGTCGCGCGGACAGGCCACCGCGACGGCGTCGTGCCCGCCGACCGATTTCAGCATCACCAGCTCGATCAGCTCCGGCAGCCGGTCCAGCACCGTGTCCTCGACCTCCAGGAAGCTGTCGGTGCCCTCGGCGTGGTCCACCAGCCGGTCCAGCAGTTCCAGGGAGCCGTCGGGGTTGATCCGGCCGATGTCGCCCATCGGCCACCACTGCTCGTCCACCGGCGATTCGGCGCCGATGTAGCCGCGGAACCGGCCGATGGTCTTGCTCTCGATCGCCCCGGCCTGCCCGGCGGCCACCGGCTCGCCGTCCTGGCCGACGACCCGCACCGAGGCGCCCTCGATCGGGAAGCCGACATCGCGCGGCCGGTAGTCGGGTGCCTCCTTGCGCGTCACCAGCCGGGCGGTCACGCCGCCGGTCTCGGTCTGGCCGTAGGCCTGGATGTAGGTGGCGCCGGGCTGGTCCGAGCCGGCCATCAGGGCCTTGACGGTCCGCGGGTGGATCGCGTCGAAGGTGCTGACGTACCGGGTGACCGAGCTGAACGGCCGGGACGGATGCGCGGCCACCGGCTCCCACCGGATGTACACGTTCGGGTGCGTCTCCAGCGAGTCCGGCCGGTGCTCCAGCATCAGCTTGCGGACCGGCTCGGGCCGGGCGTCGCCGATCGCCAGGATCGGCATCGCCACCTCCAGGAACGCCAGCACGATCGAGCAGGTCCGGGCGTGCACGAACGACAGGTGCTTGGCCGACAGGCCGACCTGGCCGAAGGCCCGCGAGGCGGCGATCTGGGAGCGGACCACGCCGTAGAGCGAGCGGGTCGAGTGCGCGGCCAGCTTCGGCACGCTGGTGGTCCCGGAGGTGTGCGTGACCACCGCCCAGTCCTCCTCGCCGCGCGGCGAGGGCCGGTGCGCCTGGCGGTCCCCGGTCGGCGCGGCCCAGGCCGGCTCGGCCGCCGGTGCCGTCGCAGCCGCCGCCGATGTCGCCGGCGCCGCCGGGTCCCCGCCCTCGGTGAGGAACAGGATCCGCTTGGTCAGCCCCTGGAGCGCCTCGGACTGCCCGGCCAGCCGCGCCGCCCCGGCCGCGTCCACGGCGAGGTAGGGCTGAGCGAGCCGGCCCGCGCACTCGACGATCTCCTCCGGCTCGATGCCGACCGACAGCAGCACCGGCAGCGCGCCGATCCGGTTCAGACCGCACGCCAGCGCCTGCACCTCGATGTGGTTGCGCTGCACCACGACCACCGTGTCCCCGGCCCGGATCCCGGCCGCCCAGAAGCGGTCGGCGTAGTCGTGCACGGCGCGCGCGAAGCCGGCGACGTCCAGCACCGGCCCGCCGTAGCCGAGCCAGGGCTGGTCGCACAGGAACGCGGTCTGCCCGTGCTTGTCCGCGGCCAGGTCGGGGAGGTCGCCGAGGGTGCCGGCGGGTGTGTCGCTCATCGGCTTTCGCCTCACCACTTCGTCTCGGTCGTGCTTCGGGGAACAGCTCGGAGAACAGCCCGTGAAACAGGGCCCTTATGTCAGGAGTCGTAAACAGCGGAGCGCGCCGCCCACAGCTGCGGGAAGAAGCGCTCGCCGACGGTGGAGCGCAGGTAGTCCACGCCGCCGGTCCCGCCGGTGCCGGCGCGGTAGCCGATGATCCGCTCGGTCATCAGGGCGTGGCCGTGCCGCCAGCGGGCGAACCCCTCGTCGTGCTCGATCAGCGCCTCGATCAGCGCGCCGAGCTCGGGGTCGGCGTCCCCGGCGAGCACCCGCGCCAGGTCGGGCCGGCCGCGCCGGTCCAGCAGCGCCTCGAAGGCGTCGGCCAGCGAGGGCTCGCTCAGCCGGGCGGCCAGCCGGGCCCGCTCGGCCCCGGTCACCCGGGGACCTTCCAGGAAGCGGGCGTCCTTGCGGCCGGAGACGAACTCGATCTCACGGAACTGCGCGGACTCGTACGCGCTGGAGGTTCCCAGCTGCGCACGCAGCAGCGCGAAGTCGCCCGGGGTGATGGTGCCGACCGCACGCAGATGGCAGACCAGCACCTCCTCGCCGCGCGCCACCCGGGCCAGCCGGCGCCGCGCCTCCGGCAGCGCGTCGGCGTCCATCGCTCGGCGCGCGCCGTCGAGCTCGTGCAGGATCACCTTGAACCACAGTTCGGTGATCTGGTGCGCGGCGACGAAGAAGAGCGCGTCCGGCGCTCCGGGGATCGGCTGCTGGAGGGTCAGCAGCAGGTCGATCTGGTTGAGCTCGTTGTAGCTCAGGTCCGCGATCGGCCGCGCCGGACCGCCCGGCTCGGACCTGATCGGCGCGGAGTGCACCGGCATGCGCCCCCTGCCCTTCGTCGCTGGGTCCTGCGGTTTCCGCATCGTACGAAGTGATCGGCAAGGGTGGACATCCCCAAGCGGCTACCCACACCGGTGCCCCGAACGGGTACCCCGTCCAGTGCGCTCGAGCGGGTCGGCATTTTCCCTCGGGTTGTGTCGTCGAGTACTGACAAAGCGGGGGGGAGGGGGTAAGAATGGTCGCGTTCACGGCGCGTGATCGAGTCCTCGCCCCCCTCACCGCGGCGCTCGCGCGGCGCACCGACCGGGACCGGCCGTGCGCCCACACCTCCGGGAGGCGCCTTGCGCGTGCTGATCGCCGCGGGCAGCGAGTTGATGAGGTCAGGGCTGGCAGCGATGGTCGGCCGGTTGCCCGGAGTGGAGCACGTGCAGGAGTGCGCCGACCCGGTGCAGGCGGTGACCCTGGTGGAGACCCAGCGGATCGCCGTCCTGGTGACCTCGCCCCCGCTGCCGCACGGCGACTTCGAGGTCCTGGCCGCCGGCGCGGCCCGCAACCACGCCAGAACCCTGGTGGTGCTGCGCGACTACGACCTGCCCACGCCCGAGGTGGTGGCGCAGGCCGTGGCGATGCCCGCGGACGGCTTCCTGCTCGAGTCCGAGCTCACCGCCTCCACCCTGGCCGACACCCTGGTGCGGGTCGCCCGCGGCCAGGCCCCGGTCCCGCCCTCGCTGGCGCAGGGACTGCTGTCCCGGCTGCGCTCGGTGGAGTCCGAGCCGATCCGGCGCCAGTTCCTGCTCACCCCGCGCGAGCTGGAGGTACTGGAACTGCTGGTCGAGGGCCTGAGCAACAAGGAGATCGCGCGCCGGCTGAGCATGTCCGAGCACGGCGTCAAACGGCACGTGGGCGCGGTGCTGGCCAAGCTCAACTGCCCGAACCGGACGGTCGCGGTGGCGTTCGTGCTGCAGAAGGGCCTGATGTACGTGCGTTAGCGGTGTGTCGGCGATGTGTCGGCGGTGTGTCGGCGGCCCGGGTCGGGGATTCGTCGCCGCACCCGGGCGGATCCTGGTTGGCTCCACGTTCATTTTTTGCCGGCTTCGCGCGGGTTGAAGACGGATCCGCTGGTGGCGCGGTCGTGGGGCGGTGGTCGTGGCTGCGGTGGCGGCTGATGGTCTGGGCAGGTGGCCGGGTTTACTGCCACAGTCAAAATCAAGAGCCACAGTCAAGAGCGCCTCCGGCGGCGCCTGCGCGGCGAGCGGCCTCGCTCCGGGGGGTGGGGGCCGCGTAGTCGGGCGGCGGTCGCTGCTTGTGGTCGCCTTCGTCCCGGATCCCCCGCCGCATCGCCGCCTAACGGAAGCAGACCGGTCCCGTGGTATCAAGCCGGATCACACGCTGCTGTGGTGCTGTGACGTGCGGCTTGACACCACGGGCCCGGTCAGCTTGGCTTCGCCCGCCGACGCGACGGGGGATCCGGGACAACCCCGCCTGTGGGAAGGGTTCCCGCGCCTTGTGCACACACCGTCTGGCCGCCGCTGTGCCTCGCGAAGTGGACCCCGTTCACACCACAGGCGGGGGTTGTCCCGGATTCCCCGTCGCGTCGGCGGTGCTTGCACAACCATCCCGGACTGGGCGGTGTCCAGCCGCACGGCAGACGACCACAGCAGCGTGTGATCCGGCTTGACACCGCCCAGGCCGGGATGGTTCCCTCCGGGCGACGATGCGACGGGGGATCCGGGACGAAGGCGACCACAAGCAGCGTCCGCCGCCAGCCAGCGCGGCCCCCACCCCCCGGAGCGAGGCCGCTCGCCGCGCAGGCGCCGCCGGAGGCGCTCTTGACTGTGGCTCTTGATTTTGACTGTGGCAGTAGACCCGACCACCCACCCACACCACCGCCGCCCCCACCCAACCCGACCCGCCACCGAACTGCGCCACCAGCGGATCCGTCTTCAACCCGCGCGAAGCCGTCAAAGAACGCCTTTGACTGTCAACCCGCGAACAAACCGCACCTGCCAAGCCCCAACCACCCCCACAGGGCGCGTCGAATCTCCAGACCGGACCACTAGCAGTCCGGGTCGGTCTTCTGGAACACCGGCACGGCGCGCACCTGCTTCAGATACGGCGTGCCCTCGGTGTACCCGGTGCCCGGCCGGTCGCCGAGCATCCGCACCGCCAGGCTGTAGTGCGTCTGACGCCACTGCACCACGCGCGCGGCGAAGCCGTGCAGCGCGCCGGTCAGATCCCGGCGTTCGGCGGGTGTCAGCTCGCCGTCGCGGCAGGCGAGCCAGACCGCGTCGTCCAGGCTCGGCGGGCCCTGGAGTATGCGCTCGCGCAGCTCGGGCACCGACCGGTAGGCGGCGGAGTCCAGCCGGTCCTCGTCCGGGATCCGGCACAGCGATTCGACGAGTTTGTAGTTGCGGGACTGGATGGCGCTGGCGCCCTCGGTGTAGCGGCGGAACTCCTGGAACGAGGCGACCTGCATGGTCGCCAGCAGGGAGAACAGCCGGAAGGACTCCTCCAGCCCGGCCTGTGCGTTCCGGACCTCGGCCGCGGCCGTGCGCGGGCGGCCGATCGCGAGTGCGGCCAGGGCCGCGCGCAGGCGCACGGCCAGCAGTGCGAAGCGGGTCTCGAAGGCTTGCAGGACCCTGATGAACAGGTACTCGTCGTGCGAGATCCACACCGGCAGGACCGTGAGGCCGACGACGCGGCGCTCCTGCGGCGAGGCGTCGGCGCGCACCCGCGCGCAGATCCGCCGCGCGGCGGCCAGCAGGTCGTCCTGCGGCCCCGGCCGCAGCGCCGGCTCCAGGTCCCGTGCCAGGCCCAGCCGCTCCAGCGCCGGGCCCAGGGAGCGCAGCCCGAGCCGGCACCGCTTGGCCGCGACCGCCGGGTCGGGCCGCAGATGCGGGAACAGCGCGGTGTGGCCGTCCAGGGCGGCCAGCTCGAAGGCGAGCGCGTCGGCGCCGAGCTGGACCAGCAGCCGGTCGTGCTGCCGCTGCGCGCTGCCGCCGGTGGCGGCCTCCAGCGGCGCCGGGCCGCCGTCGGGCATCGGCAGCAGGCTCAGGGCCAGGTAGGTCTGGTAGTCGTAGCGCTCGTCGAACTTGTCGAGCAGGACGTCCAGGAAGGCTGCCAGCACCGGCGCCTGCGGATCGGTGTCGGAGGTCTTCGTGTCGGAGGTCTTCGTGTCAGAGCTCTCCGACAGCGCGGAGCGGGCCACGTCCAGGTGCTTGAGCAGGCTCGCGGCGACGAAATGCTTGCCGACCCGGTGGTAGGCGCCGACCACGGGCAGGTACGGGAAGCACGCCGGGACCGGGGCCGCCGACCACGCCGCCAGATCCCGTTCCAGGCCGGGCTCGTCCATCGACACCGCCGCCGACATCGCCATCCGCCTCCGCTCACAGTCCGCCCCGGGGCGGGTCCGGATTGTCAGTCAACGGTGGATCTCAGGGCTCGACCAGCCCGGGATGGGCGCCCCGTCGGAGCGGTCGATCAGGGCCGCTGAAGCGCTCAGGTGCCGGGTGTTCAGATACCGCGGTGTTCAGATACCGCGGTGTTCAGATACCGCGGTGTTCAGATACCGCGGTGTTCAGACGCCGAGGCGCTCAGGTGACGATCCCATGCCGCCCGAAGCGCTCGTCGCGCCAGGACTGGGAGGCCAGGATCTCGGCCATCGCGTCCATGGCATCCCAGACCTCGCAGAAGCCGGTGTAGAGCGGCGTCAGCCCGAAGCGCATGTGGTCCGGGGCGCGGAAGTCCCCGATGATCCCCCGCTCGATCAGCGCCTGCACGATCTGGTACCCGTGCTCGTGCCGGAAGGTGACGTGGCTGCCGCGCCGGCCGGCCTCGCGGGGCGTGGCCAGGTCCAGGCCGAGTTCGTCGCCGCGGGCGATGACCAGCTCGGCCAGGGCGAGGCTCTTGGCCCGCACCTGGTGCAGGTCGATGCCCTCGAACACCTCCAGGGCGGCCAGGAGCCCGGCGAAGCTGAGCATCGGCGGGGTCCCGGCCAGGAACCGCCCCACGCCCGGCACCGGGGTGTACCCGGGCTCCAGGGCGAACGGGTCGGCGTGCCCCGACCAGCCGAGCAGCGGCTGGTCGATGGAGTCCTGATGGCGCGACGCGGCGTAGAGGAAGGCCGGCGAGCCGGGGCCGCCGTTGAGGTACTTGTAGGTGCATCCGACGGCGAAGTCCACGCCGCAGGCGTCCAGCTCGATCGGCATCGCGCCGACCGAGTGGCACAGGTCCCAGATCATCAGGGCCCCGTGCCGGTGCACCTGCTCGGTGATCGCGGCCATGTCGTGCAGGCGCCCGGTGCGGTAGTCGACGTGCGAGAGCAGCACCGCGGCGGTGTCCGGGCCCAGCACGGACTCCAGGTCCGGGCCGTCCTGCCCGATCAGCCGCCGCCCGCTGCCGGGGACCAGCCGGCCCACGCCCTCGGCGATGTACAGGTCGGTCGGGAAGATGTCGAGCTCGGACACCAGGACGGTGCGCCCGGGGCGCATCCGCAGCGCGCTGATCAGGATCTTGAAGAGGTTGACCGACACGGAGTCGCAGATCACGGTCTGCCCGGCGGCGGCCCCGATGAGCGGGGCCACCCGCTCGCCGATGGTGTGCGGCATCGGGTACCAGTCCACGCCGTTCCAGCTGCGGATCAGGCCCTGCCCCCACTCCTGCTCGATCATCCGCGTGACCCCGGCCATGGTCCGCCGGGGGAGCGCGCCGAGAGAGTTGCCGTCGAAGTAGACGACCCCCTCCGGCAGGACGAACTCGTCCCGGATCGCGGCCAGCGGGTCCGCGGCGTCCAGCGCGGCGCACTCGGCCCGGCTGGCCGGCGGCGCGGCGCTCTTGGTGGGGAAAGTCGCGACATCCTGCACCGGCGTACTCCGATCTCTGCTGTCGGCGGCGGGAGTCGGGCTGCCGAGCGGTGATTCACGGTAGCGAGGGCGACAGGGTTCGAATACGCCCGATCGGCGCGGCCGGTCGGGGCGGTCCGGCTGGGGCCGCCGCCGGATTCGGCGGGTGTAGCCTGTCCGGATTCCCCACCCCCGTGGCCGGGGAACCGCTCTGCGATCACCGCCGCCCCACCTACCGTCGAGACATGGCCGAACAGCACATCCAGGACGCACCCGAAGCCGCCGCCACCACCGCCGCGCGCTACCCGATCACCGACGCCGATGTCCGTTTCTACCGCGAGAACGGCTACCTGCTCGTCAAGGGGATCCTCGACGCCGGCGAGGCCGCCGCGATGCGGCAGGAGTGCCACGACCTCCTGGGCCGTCTCAACGACACCGAGGACCCGACGTGGGGCAGCGCCCGGGAAGCCGCCGGCACCGCCGCCACCCGGCTGCGGCACTGCCACGACACGCAGTTCCACTCCGCCGCCTTCGCGCAGCTGCTCGTCGACCGCCGCTTCACCGACACCGCCGCGGCCCTGAACGGCAGCCCCAATGTGCAGCTCCACCACACCAAGATGTTCGTCAAACCGCCGGAGAACGGCTCGCCGTTCCCCATGCACCAGGACCACCCGTTCTTCCCGCACGCCAAGGACACGGTCGCCGCGGCGATCTTCCACTTCAGCGATGCGGCGGAAGAGCACGGCTGCGTCCGCGTCGTGCCGGGCAGCCACCTCGAAGGCCCCTTGGAGCACATCGAGGACGGAAGCTGGCACCTGTCCCCGGACCAGTGGCCGCTCGGCGACGCCGTGCCGTGCCCCGCTGAAGCCGGCGACGTGCTGTTCTTCACCTACCTCACGGTCCACGGCTCCGGCCTGAACACCTCCGACCAGGAGCGCGTCACCTGGCTGGTGCAGTACCGCGACCCGGAGGACCGGCCCGCCAACGACGACCACCAGTGGTCCCTCGGCCAGGGCATGATCCTGCGCGGCGTCGACCCCACCGGCCGCCGCCCGTGAGCACCGGCGGCGGCGAGGCGCGCGGCGCGGACCCGACGGCGGCGGACGGCCTGCGCCGTTCCGGGGCGGCCCTGCGCCGCCTGCGCGCCGAACGGATCGGGGTCCGCCTCGCCGGCCGCCGGATCGAGTTCGTCGACTGGGGCTTCTACGCCCCCGAGCCGTGGCGCAACTTCCCGCACGTGCACTCCTGCTACGAGCTCTGCTACACCTACGCCGGGCACGGCACGTTCCGGGTCGGCGGCACCGAGCGGCCGGTCGGGCCGGGCGAGCTGTTCCTGGCCCGGCCCGGCGACGTCCACGACATCGTCGCCGACGACGAGGACCCGATGGGCATCGTCTACTGGTCCTGGGCCGTCCTCCAGGACGGCGGTACAGGGAACACGACTGCTGACGCCGCCGCCCTCATGGAAGCCTTCACCACCGGGGAGAACCGGATCGCGGAGGCCGCCGACAGTCCCGTCCCGCAGATCCTGCTGCTGCTCGCCCGGGAGGCCGCCGACCCCGGACCCGGCAGTGCGGAGATGATCGGCTCGCTCGCCTCGACGCTCGTCGTCGCGTCCGCCCGCGCCCTCAGCGAACCTCCTTCACGCCTCCCGGCTCGGCAGGCTCCCGCCACCCCGGGCGGGCCGACCGTGACCACGATGGTCCGCTACCTGCACGACAACTACCACCGGCCGGTGCGTATACAGGAGGTCGCCGCCCAGGTGCACCTGAGCGAGCGCCACGCCGCCCGGCTGTTCCGGAAGTACGCCGGCTGCACCGTGCACGCCTACCTGGCCCGGTGCCGCTTGGAGGCCGCCGCGCAACTGCTTTGCGACCCCGGACACCGCGACACCCCCATCGGCGCGATCGCCCGCTCCTGCGGCTACCTGGACCGCCGGCACTTCAGCGAGTCGTTCCAGCGGCATTGGGGTGTGTCCCCGGCGGACCTGCGGGCCCGCGGCGGGACCACTCACCTGGCCGTATCGAGCGTGATCAACAGTTCCTGCAAGTGATTCGCCTCGGCGGCGAGGCGGGTGACGTCCCGCAGGATCGGTGAGGGCGTGCCGTCGGCTGCCGCTCGCCATTTCTGCAACGCGCTGTCCAGGTCCGTCGCGTCGACGGTCTGGCCGTGGCGGACCTGCGAGGCGGTGGCGACGAGCGCGTCGCGCAGGGTGTGGGCGAACGCAGTGCCCGCGGGCCGGGGCGGCTCGTCGTCGGCGGGCCGGTGCGTCTGCAGGACGACGGCCGCCTCGAACAGGCGGGCCAGCGCCCGGTGGGCCCGCGTGAGGCCCTCCCGGCTCGGTCCGCGGTCGCGCACCGGCTCCTGGGCGGCCGCGATCGCCGCCGACTCCAGCGCCAGGTACGCGTCGCGCGAGTTGAGCAGGGCCTCGCGGGCCCGCCTGCGGCTGCCCCGCCCCGGCACGGCCACCGCCTCGATCGCGCCGGCCGCGTAGACCCCGGTGGTCTCGATCAAGTCGGCGAGCCGGCCGGCGAGGGTGACCGTCTGCCAGGACGGCCACAGCGCGTAGGAGGCGAAGACGATCAGTCCGCCGAACAGCGTCAGCGCGACGCGTTCGCGCACAGTGCTGGCCAGGGCGAGGCCGTCCATCGACAGCAGGAAGACGATGTAGGCGGTGATCAGGGTGCTGGCGACCAGATAGCCGGACTGCATCACCAGATACAGCGCGCTGGTGCACGCCACGGCCAGCAGCGCGGCCACCCACGGCCCGGGATGGGAGAGCTCCACGACGGCCGAGGCGAGCGCGACGCCCACCAGGGTGCCGGCGAAGCGTGCCACGCCGCGGCTGAAGGTCTGCGAGAAGTCCGGGCGCATCACCATCATGACGGTCAGCGCGGCCCAGTAACCGTGCTGCACGTTCAGCAGCTTGCCGACCCCGTCGGCCACCGCCACCACCACGGCCACGCGCAGCGCGTGCCGCCGGATCGGGGAGTCGCGGCGCAGCTCGTGCCGGATGGTGCGGCCGGCCTCCGCCAGGCGCTGGCGGATGTCGGGCCGGGTCAGGATGCCCCGGCGGTTCGGCTCGCCCTCGCCGCCCTCACCGGTCTGCCGCAGCACCGCGTCGATCTGCGTCAGCAGGTCGATCAGCTTCTCGGCCGCGTCCCGGGCCGCCTCCCCGACGGTGCTGTCGCGGGCCGCCCGCTCCATGGCGGTGAGCAGCGCCGTCGACGGCGGCGCCACCGACCCGGTGCGGATCGACGCGGCCGCGGTGTCCAGCACCCCGGCCGCGGCGTCGAGCAGGTCGCGGACCTGCGTCTGCTCGCCCTCGGGCCGCCGGCCGCCGGGCCGCGCGAGCGCCGCCAGCACGGCACGCACCTCGTCCATCAGCACCCGGATGCCGGACAGCTCCGAGGGCCGGCGGCGCGCCTGGCGCGGGGTGAGCGTCGCGGCGGCACGGGCCTGGGCCAGCGCGTTCGGGTCGAAGACCGCGTCCGGGTCCCGGCTCAGGCGGCGCGCGTAGTCGGCCACCGAGGCGCAGGCATCGGCCAGCGCGCCCCGCTGCGCGTTCCAGGAGCGGTCGGGCCAGACCACCACCAGGACCACCTGCACCGCGGCGCCACCGCCGATGAGCAGCGCGAACTGGACGGCGTCCCCGAAGTCGCGCGGCGGCCGCGCGATCGTCAGCATCACCGGCACGGTCATCGACGCGGCGATCCCCGGCGCCGCCCCCAGCGCCCAGAACATCGCGGCCCCGAACGCCCACACCGCGAGCACGAGGACGAACAGCACCGGCCAGGGCGCCACGGCATTGCCCGCGAACGCACTGGCGAACAGCCCGAGCGCGGTCACCGTGGCCAGCCCAGGCCCGCGCCGGTACCCGGGCAGCACACTGGTCATCCCGGTCAGCTGCGCGCCGAGCGCGGGCAGCACGGCGTGCGCCGGACCGAGCCAGGCCAGCGCCCCGAACAGGGCGATCGCCACGCCCAACCCGGAGCGCAGCGCGGCCGACGGGTCGTTGAACGCCCGCTCGACCCGCATGCCCGACCGGGAGGCCGTCTTGATCGAGCGGTACCACGCCGCGCCGAGCCCGCTCATGATCTCAACCCTAAGGGCCGCCCACGGTTCCGGGCTCGGCGGGCCGGGGCTCGATCCGGGCCCGCTCGTCCAGACACCAGGCGAGCATCGAGGGCCAGCTCCCGTACCCGGCGTCCATGTCCAGATGGCCCTGGCCGGGCATCAGATCGCTGACGATGCCCAGCGGCCGTCCGTAGAACACATCAGCGCCCTCGGGGCAGTAGCGGTCGTTGTCCGAATGGACCAGCCGGGCGTGCCGGGCACCGATGGGCACGCCGTCCCACAGCTCGCGGGGCCGCACGGCGCTCCCCGCCTGCGGGGCGAACGACGCGATCTCGGGGATGGACCTGACCACCGGGGGGCTCGGCGGCGCGACCAGCGCGAGCCGGTCGACGTTCACGGCCTCGGCGAACTGCGTGGTGGCGCGCAGGTGGAGCCAGGCCAGGCACCCGAGACTGTGGCAGACCACGGTCTGCCGGGTGCCGCGGGTCGCGTGCAGCGCCTCGACGATGGCGTCCACCCACTGGCCGGGCTTGGGCTCGTCGGGGTCGGGGAGCTGCGGGTACTCGACGTGGTGGCCGGCCGCGCGCAACTGCTCGGCCAGCCAGTGGTGCCAGTGGCCGGCCGGGCGGCGGTTCTGCCAGCCGTGCAGCAGCACATAGCTCTGGGGGAGTCCCGCCGGATCCGCGTCGGTCCCGTGCGGTCGCACATCGGCTTGCCCGCTCACTTGCCACCTCTCGCATGTCCCTCTGAGCTGCCGCGTCGCGGCTGCTCGCAAACTACATGGCCCGCCTGGCCGGCATGGGGATGCCGTCGGTGTCCATACCGGTGTCTATGACGATGACGCGCGACACGGCGTAGGCGGTTCGGCGGTAGCGAGGGGGGTGTGCGAGCGCCCCCGGCGTCTAAGTGCTTTCCCCCGCCGCTACCACTCGTCCGAGTGCCCGAAATGGCGTGTACCTCGCCGTACACTGCATACTCTCCGTGAACAGCGACTCACGGAAACCGCTGTGAGCCCTAGTCAGGGTTCTTCGATGCTCGCTATGCTGCGTCACACAACTTGTGGCGCTCCGCATGGATCAGGGGAGGCGGGAGCGTCGCGGGGAGGGGGTGCCATGTCCGGGCCATCGGGCCTATCACCGATGACCGGCGGCTTTCCGGGGGACCGGGCCGCCGGGGTGTGGGGGGCGAGCGACACGGGTCGCCGCAACCTGCCGTTCTTCGAAGATCCGGCGCACAGCGAGCTGATTCTCGCGCACGCCGATACCGGGTTCCTACCGTTGAAATACGCCTATGCCGGCAGCGCGGCGTTCACCCATGCCGCGCTGGCCTCGACCGAGGGCTACCACTCGGTGGTCGGGACCGCCGAGTTGGAGGTCGGCGTCCTGATGGAGGCGGCGCGGGGAGCGGCGCCGACACAGGTCGCCGAGATAGGTCCCGGCACCGGTGAGCACACGCTCGCGTTCTTGACCCTGCTCCAGGAGGCCGCCGCCGCCGAGCGTGCGCGCGGCACGGCCGAGTTCCCGCTTCCGCCCGATGACGCGCGGCAGGCGGGGTTCCGTTACCTGGGGCTCGACTTCAGCAGCACCCTGCTCACCATGGCGCGGGGCTGCCTGGCCACCGGGCTGGCGGTCGACGGCGTCCCGTTCGGGCCCTTCGACGTGCGGACCGCGCTGTGGGACGTGGAGCAGGCCCGGACCGACCGGGTCGGGGCCTGGCGCCGGGACTCCGGGCCGGTCCTGATGTGCCTTCTCGGGCACACGCTGGGGAACCTCGGCGATCCGGTGGGGGCCCTGCGGCACCTCGCCGCGTCGGCGCGGCCGGGCGATCTGCTGCTGGTCGGATTGACGCTCTATCCGCGGGACGCCTCTCCGGACGCGATCCTCGCCCCGTACCTGAACGACGTGTTCACCGCGGCGGTACTGGAACCGCTGCGGGCCGCGGACTTCGGGGCCGAGGACGTCCTGTTCGAGGTGCGGCGCCGTGGCCGTGCCGTCGTCGGGGACGTCACGTTCGCCCGCCGCGTCGACAAGAGCGGCCACACCTACCGTCCCGGGCAAAGGGTGCAGTGCTTCTTCAGCACGCGATTCCTGCCGAACGAGGGGCTCGAGATCGTCAGACAAGCCGGCTGGACAGTGCAGTCCTACGCCATCGACCAGCCCGCTGAGCATCTGGCCATTGTCGCTCGGCTCTAACGGAATCAGGAGTAGCAGCTATGGGCGCAGAGCATGATATGGCCGCGGTCGCGGCCGCGACGGTGGCCTCTCCATGGAGGCAGGGGGCCTTCACCGATTCGGCGTCGCGGATAACCGCCGCGCTCGCGGCCGCCCTCGACGCGCGAGACGCGCACCGCTCGAACTTCGACGGTGCCGACGACGAGGTGGTACGGCTGCCGGGGGAGGCGGTCCTGGAACTGATCCGGCAGTTGGTCGACAAGGTGACGGACAACGTCAAGCAGATCATGCCGCTGAACACCTCGTACGCGGATCTGGCGGAGACCTTCTACCGGCACCGCTCGAAGTTCCGCCTCCCGGCCGCTGACTCGGCCACGGAGTTCACCCAGGTGGTCAGCGAGACGCTGGCCGGGCTCGGCCGCAAGATGGAGCGCCTGTACCTGGTCCCGCCCGGCGGCCCGCGGTCCGAGGCGGTGCGCGACCGGCTGTCGGCCGATCTGGAGGGCGGGGTGACCTCGCGCTCGCTGTGGATCTCGAAGATCGACTCCGACGCGCCGGACCTGGCCAGCCAGACCCCCGTGTGCCCGGTGTGGATCGTCGACGGGGCGGCCGTGGTGTTCCAGGAGGCGACCGAGGAGGGCGCCTCGGTGTGGAAGGTCAGTGCCCGGACCGACGACGTGGAGCGGGTCCAGAGCCTGTTCAAGGAACTGTGGAAACGGGCCGCGCAGCCGGAGTCCGCCGTCGAGGACGAGATCGACCTGCGGGACCCGCTGTTGGTCAGCGCCGAGCAGATGGCCGGGAACGCCGCGATGCTGTGCACCGTCGGCAACGGCGACCAGCCCTGCGGCTGGTATCACGGCGCCTGGCCCTACCTGCGGCTGTTCGACATGGTCTCCACACCGCAGTGGCACCACAAGTTCTACCACGACCAGATCCTGGACCAGGTTCTCGACGCCCCCCGGCAGCTCCGCCGCGAGGCCCCCCGGGTCCTGATCACCGGCGCCGCCGACTACTCGATGCTGGCCTACGTGCTCGACGCCGCCCAGCGCGCGGCGGACATGGGGGTGGAACGCCCGACCGTGGACGTCCTGGACCTGTGCCCGACACCGCTGATGATGTGCCGCTGGTACGCCGGCCTGAACAAGGAGCGCATCCAGGTCCACGAGACGGACTTCTGCGATTCCGGCCAGGTCGGCGCGCTGCGGGAGGCGACCGGCGGCTACGACGTCATCGTCACCGACGCCTTCCTCACCCGGTTCAGCGAGGAGAAGGTCGCCTCCGTCGTGCGCAACTGGTACGACCTGCTGCTCCCGGGCGGGACCGTGGTGACCACGGTGCGCCTGCACGAGCTCGACAAGGCCGACCCGGCGCGGCCCGGGGGCGACCTGGCGGCCGCGTTCACCCAACAGGCCCGGCACTCGGCCCGCCGCTGGCGTCCGTACCTGCAGGCCAGCGTCGACGAAATCGCGGCGAATGCCTATGAATACGCCTGCCGCATCACGAGTACGGATCTCGGTGACGAAAGCGAAGTGTGCGGCCTGTTGGAACGCGAGCGTTTCGGTATCCTGAGTTCAGCCGTGAAGGATGTCCGCGGCGAGCTCCAGGGAACGGGATACCTCCAGATCGTCGCCCAGAAGCAGTGCGAGGCGGCGAAGTGAGGCCCGCCGCCCGCGAGGGCCGTGGTGAAGGAGTCCCGAACCGGAGTACCGCACCGCCCACGCCCGTGTCGGGGGGCCGTGGCGAACCGAATCAGTGAGCTTATTCGAAGGCGGGGACAGTGCCTGGCGCTGAGCAGTTCCTCAAGGAGTTCCGAGAGCAGAGCCAACAGCGCTTAGACACGTTGGACGTGTCGCCCCTCAACGGTTTCCCCGAGGAGCGCGAGCCGCTGTTCAGCTTCGTCAATGTCGACGATGGCGTGCGGGTGACGCTCAAGCGGCCGGGTGCTGACGTGCCGGGGATCAGCATGACGTTCACCGAGCCCCTGCTCCAGAACCTGGCCACGGCCGGCTTCGAGGCGTGGACGCTGGACGTGCTGGCGCTCTCGGTGGCCGCCGGGGAGGTCACGCTGCCGGCGCCGCCGCCGGCAGCGCCGACGCCGCCGACGCCGCCGACCACCAGGAGCTTCGGCAACGGCGTGCCGGACCTGGCGGAGTGGCTGCGCGCGCCGGTCGCGAACATCGTGGAGCTCACCAGGCAGGCCCAGATCAAGACCCGGCTGCTCACGGACCACAAGTCGGTGACCATCACCGGTCCGACCGGGTCCGGGAAGTCCACCCAGGTCCGGTACTGGGCGAAGCAGTGCCTGAGCCGCCCGGACCGGTCCGGGCTGGTCACCTTGAACCTCATCGACCCGCACGACGGTCCGGCCTCGGTCGTGGAGGCGCTGCTGCTGCAGCCGTACAACACCTGGTACCTGCTGGTCATCGAGGATATCCACCTGAACCAGGGCAACGCGCTGGCCATCTTCAAACTCGTGGACCGGCTCCGGAAGGAGGCCGGGCTGCGGATCTCGGTGCTGGCCACCGGCCGGGTCGACCGCATGGACCACATGCTCAAGCCGTTCGACGTCCTGGCGGCGGCGGCGAAACCGCAGACCGTCTTCGACCAGCGGCTGCAGGAGTACCCGGCGCTGACCGAGGACCAGCGGCAGCAGATCGAGGCGCTGTGCGGCAACGGCAAGGACCTGATGCTTTTGGGCTACGTCTGCGGCTACATGGACGAGCACGAGCTGGTCATGCCCGGCGACGCCGAACTGGTGCAGTACATCGGCAGCAGGCTGCGGCTGGACGACCTGACCGAGCAGTCGCATCGTGACGCGCTGTTCCACTTCGCGTGCATGGGGATGTTCGAGATCGACGTCCCGTCGGTGTTCGCACACACTGTGTTCCGGGACGCGATCGAGCCGCTGCGCCTGCGGAACCTGATCGAGCCGGCGGACACCTCCTTCCGGGTCCAGAGCCGCTCCATAGGCGCCCACCTGGCCCGCTACGCGATGCTGTACTGGGGCACCGGGCAGCAACCGGTGAGGCATCCGGCGCAGGTGGCCTGGGATTATCTGGTCGGGTCCGGGGACGAGGCCGTCAAGGCGGTCCTGGACCGGGTCTGGGACATCGTGGACCTCGGCGGTGCCGCCGGGATGGTGTCCCGGCGGATCACCAAGTCCTGGGACCGGCGGCGCGAGCTGGTCCTGTCGCTGGGCAAATACGTGGACCGCGATCCGGAGTGGGGGCAGAACGCGGCGTCGGCGGCGTTCGCCGCCATCGCGATGGCCCACCTGGACATGGCCGAGAAGTGGGCGCTGTGCGGCGAGTGGGTCCGGGACAAGTGGGAGTCCGGGGCGGATGGCGAGCTTCCGCACTACACCGGCGGCGAGCCGACCCGTGAGTACGAGGACTTCGTCAAAATGCGGGACTCCATGCGGCGCGCCAAGTTCCCCGACGACTTCGACCTGGATCGGACGCACCAGATCTGGATGGCCGCGGTCCTGCTGTGGATGGAGTCCACCGCGCCGGAGGCGGATCGCAGCGAAGCGCGGATCAACCGCCTCGCCGAGGCCGTGGTGGCCGCTCAGGACGCGCTCGGCTTCTACTATCCCTCGCGGGTCCCGTGGATGACCGCCCGGGTGCTGACCAGTCTGTGCGAGGCCGGCGAGGCGGGCGGCGCCGCTGCCCGCGCCGCCGCGAACTGGCTGGTCGAGCGCTCACAGCTGGGGTGGACCAGCGGTACCGGGAAGTGGAACACCGACGCGATGACGACCGCGATGTGCCTGATCGCCCTGCGCAAGCACGCCGCCGGCGCCAACCGGGCCAAGATCCGGGCGGGGTACGTGAACCTCGACGCCTTGATCCAGCAGACCTCCGGAACCCTGCCGGAGATCGACAAGGCCCTGTGCGCGGAGGCGTACTTGCTCAGTTCGGAGAAGCACCAGCAGGAGAAGGGCTACGAGCTGCTGGAGACCCTGCAGGACTGGCTGCACGACGAGAACGTCTGGAACGATCAGAGCCAGAACGCGCTGATCAACACCCCGCAGACGTTTGAGCCGGAGACCGAGAGCACCAAGCTGGCCTTCGTGGTCTGCCAGGTCGCCGCGTGCATCTGGCAGATGGTCAAGAAGGACCTGCCGCTGATGTTCGAGGACATCGCGCAGCAGTTCCGCATCCCCAAGCCCACGGCGGGGAACACCCAGAACGGGACGGGTACGTCGGCGAACCCGGTGCAGCCCCCGGTTCCGGTGCCGGACCCGGCGGCGGGCACCGTCACGGCCCAGACGGTGGACGCGGAGCTCCTGAGCCAGGCGCGCAGCAGCATCCCGAGGGTTGAGCGGGAGATCACCCGGAACATCGACAGCCGGGAAGAGGCCCTGCGCAACCGGAGCGGCCGCACGAAGCGAATAGAGGATCAGTACCAGGAGTGGACCGCCCGGAGTCTGCGGCTGGAGCAGATCAAGATACGCCTCGCGGCCGAACCGGTACCCCGGTCCGTGATCGCCGACCTGGACCAGCTCGCCGTCGAGGCGTTCGGAGACCGGTGGCGCCGGCTGCTCTGAGGCACCACGAACCACGGCGCCACGAACCACGGCACCACGAACCACGGCATCACGAATCACGGCATCACGAATCACGGCTCTGACATCGAGTCCTGATATCAACGGCGCGAGCGGCTGTCCGCGGCACCGCCGGATCCCTAGCATGGCCGCGTGATCCCGCTGATCCCGCCGTCGCTGCTGAACTTCCTGGCCGGTCTCGCCGCCGGCGCCGGAATCAATCTGCTGACCTCGATCGAGGGCGGCTCCCACTTCCCCCGGGGCCAGGTGGTCGTCGACTCCGGGCTCTGGATCCTGGACGCCATGCTGCTGGCCTACGCCGCGCATCTGGCCGAGACCGTGGAGCGGGAGGCGGCGCTGGCGTTCGACAACACGCTGAGCGCGGAGGAGAAGCGGGACATCATGCGCGACGAGGTGGACAAGCGGCGCCTGCGCTACCACGGGTCGATCGTCCTGGGGGTGGTCGGCATGGTGGTCTCGATGGTGCTCGTCCCCGGGATCCTGTGATCCCAGCTACTGCTACAGCTGCGGCAGGGGCTCGGGACCGCCGGCCCGCCGCGCGTCGGCCACATGGACCGCCCGCCCGATCCCCAGGACCCGCAGCAGGCGCTCCTCGGTCAGGTGGAAGCCAGCCGTCGCCATCTCCTCCGCCGAGGCCTCGGCCGACCACCGGTTGAGCTCGGTGCCGTCGGCCGGATCCCACATCCGGACGGTGCGGTCGGTGGACGCGCTGGCCAGGACCGGCCGGCCCCGAAGCGTTCCCAGGGCCAGGGCGTGGACCAGGCCGGTGTGGCCCCGGCAGACCACCGGGGCGCGCAGGCCCGCCGGACCCGCGCCGCCGCCGTCGCGCCCCGGTACCGGCAGCACGTGGATCACCCCTTCGGTGTCGCCGAGCGCCAGTACCGTGCCGTCGTCGAACTCCGCCAGGGCTCCCGAGCGCAGGGACGCGGCCTCGGCCGGCAGGGTCAGATCGGTCCCCTGCACCGGTCCCGGCCAGTCCCAGATCCGGACCCGCCTGCGCGCGATCGCCGCGATCCGCGCGCCGTCCGCCGTGCGTGCCGTCGCCAGCGCGCGGAACGGCGTCTGCTGCCCCGGACGTGCCAGCGTTATCTGTTTCTGGCCGTACAGCGGCCACAGCCGGACCGCGCCCTCCAGACCGGCGCTCACCCACGAGCCGTCGGGCAGGAACGCCAGTGCCTCGACGCGGCCCCCATGGGCCCCGGGATAGGACGTGGGCCGGCAGGTCACGCGGTCGTAGAGCTCGATCACGCCGTCCCGGTGCCCGGCCACGGCCCGCCGCCCGTCGGTGGCCACCGCCACCACTTCGCCCGAGTCCCGGGTCCATTCGTAGAGCAGGGTGCCGTCCCCGTGCCTGATCTGGACCGTGCCGTCCTCCGTGCCGAAGACGACGGTGATGTCGTCGTCCGGATCGGGGTCCGGGCCCAGACCCGCCAGGGATCCGATGTGCGGCGCCACGGCCACGGCGCGCACCGGGGCGGCGGCGGTGTCGCGCGAGGCGGGTGCCAGCCCGGTGCCGGTGCCGGTACCAGTGCCAGTGCTGTTGTCGGTGTCGGTGTCGGTGTCGGTGTCGGCGTCCGGGGCCGGGTTCCACAACCGCACCCCGGCGCCGCGGTCCCCGGTGGCCACCACGATCCGGCCCTCGAAGACGGCGGCGGCGACGGTCTCGACGTGCGTGGCCGACTGCAGCACGCGGTGCGAGCCGGTCGCGACGTCCCACAGCCGGGCGGTGCGGTCCTCCGAGCCGCTCACCAGCGCCTGCCGGCCGTACAGCCCGGCGAAGGCCAAGGCGCCGACGACCTGCCGGTGCCCCCGGAGCACCCGGACCCCGCCGGTGCGCCAGGCCAGGCCGCTGCCGTCGGGACCGTTGTCGGGCTCGCCGTCCACCCGCTCCGCGGTCATGACCTCGATGTCGCCGTGGGTGCGCGACCACGCGCACAGCACCCCCGAGGCGTCGGCCGTCACCGCCATGCTCCAGATCGGCTGGCTCGAGGTGTGCACCGCCGCCGGCTGCGCCGCGCCGTCCAGCGGCCACAGCCAGAAGTCGCCGCCGCCGGACCCGGCCAGCACCGGCTCGCCGTCCAGGTCCGTCCACGCCAGCAGCTCGACCGGTTTGCCGTACGTCACGCTGGTCCGCACGTCCCGGCCGAGGTCGACGACCGTGATCAGGGTGTGTTCGGCGACCGCGAGCAGATCGCGCCCGTCGGTCGTCCGGTGCAGCGCCATCGCCGAGACCGGCTGCGGGAAGTCCACGCTGTTCAGTTCCCGGTTGCCGGTCAGGGGCAGCATCCTGATCCGCCTGCCGACCGCGACCGCCAGGACCGGCTCGGCGCCGTGCAGGCCGACGATCGCGCGGCCGTCCAGCGCTCGCGGCCGGGGCACGGTCTGCTTGCGCGAGCTGGTCTTGACGTCCCACACGTGCAGGATCGAGCGGGACCCGGTGACCAGCAGGGTCTGTCCGCCGGCCGGGACCACCGCCAGCTCCGTGACCGGTTCGGTGTGTCCCTCGAAGGAGCGGTAGAACGGCTGGGGCTCGGCGATGCTGGTGATCCCGCTCCACAGCAGCCCGGGCAGGCCGCGCAGCTTGGTCAGCGCCTCGGGCTCGTACTGGCCGGCGCCGGTCTGCAGCAGTTCGGCGCGCCCGGCCGGGTCCAGCGCCGCCATCCGGTCGGCGAGCCGGTCGTAGAGCCGGGCCAGCGGCTGGTCGTCGAAGACGAACTCGGTCTGCTTGATCACGGCCGTGATCCGGTCCGGGTCGGCGTGCACCAGGAACCCGGGGTCGGCCAGCAGGCCGGGCAGGAGCCCGGCCTGCGCCGCGTGCGCCGGCAGGTGCCGGATCAGATACGGGTTGACCCGCTCCCAGTCCCGGTCGCCCTTCTCCCCGGCCAGCGCGAGCAGGGCCTCGGTGATCCGGTTCTGCCGCTCCGCCGGATCGTCGTCCCCGCGCAGGTAGCCGATGAACTGCTCGTGGTAGAGCCGGTACACCGGCTGCCCGCTCTCGGTGGCCTCGATCAGGTAGGGCGCCGCCAGCCTGATCAGCCGCTCGATCTCGGCGTCGTCCACGCCGGCCGGCGGACCCGCGAGCACGGTTCCGGGCGGGGGGACCAGCAGGGCCTCGGCGACCGCCGGCCACACGCCGGCCGCCGGCAGGCCGTTGCCCTCGGCCCAGGCCAGGGTCCGGAGCCGGTCCCGGACCCAGCGCTCGTCGGTGCCGAAGCGCTGCAAGTCGGTGTCGAAGGCCTCTTTGATGTCGGTGGAGAACAGGTCGAGGTTCTCCTGCCGCTCCAGGTCGAGCATGTACGGCTGATGGATCAGGACGTGGCAGAACACGCGGGCCGGGAGGAAGACCCCGCCGCAGCGCCCGGCCAGGATCCGGCCCGCCTCAGCGGCCTCGGCCCTGCCCTTCTCCGGGTCGTCGGCATCGCGGTACGGGGACGTCGGCGCGGTGCGCAGCCGCTTGGTGATGTACGCCGCGACGTCGTCCTGCCCGGCCGGGTCCTTCTCCAGGTCCCAGGCCTGGAAGTGGGCCTCGGCGATGAGCCGTTCGAGCAGGACGTTGACCCGCGGCCACGTTCCCTCCCGCACCGCCGACCGGCGCGTCCCCACCAGGACCTTCGCCCCGGTCGCGACCGCCGGCCGCAGCAGGTCGGTGACGATGCGCAGGATGTCGGCCGGCTGGGCCTCGTCGAGCGCGTCCAGCATCAGGGTGACCCGCTCGCCGGCGGTGGTCCGCCGGGCGATCTCGGCGGTGAGGTCCCGGACGTCCGCGGTGTCCGCGCCCAGCGCCCGGGCCAGGCCACTGACACACGCCGCGAACGTCAGCCCGCGGGCGTGCAGGCCGCCGGTGATCGGCCGCTGCGGCCACCGGACCGCGCCCTGCTCGTCCAGTGCCCCGGCCTGCCGGGCCGCCTCGCGGGTCCGCGGGTTCGACAGCACCGCGAGCCGGCCGAGCACCGCGCTCTTGCCGCTGCCGGGCGGTCCGGTCAGCACGAACACCCCCGGGCCCGGGTGGTCCAGGAACCGGCCGATCCGGTGCAGCGTCTCCCTGCGGCCGCTGAAGAACCAGCCCTGGTCCCCGAGCACCTCCAGGCCCCGGAACTTCAGCAGGAAGTGGTCGTCCAGATCGTCCTCGATGCGGTGCTCCGCGCCCTCGCGGAGCTCCATCTGCACCGGCGGCGAATCGGGGCGGTAGGCGGGATTGCGGAACACCTTGTGGGCGTCCGGCCGCCCGACCCCGGACTTCTTGAACCCGACGCGCTGGTTCCGGACCTCGGCGGAGTCGTACGCGTCCTGGATCGCCTGGGCGAACTCCTCCGGCGAGATGCGGGCCGAGAGCGGATCGAACTTCGCGGACACGGCCTTGCGCACCGCCGCCGGGAACACGCCCTCGACCGCCCGCTGGTCCTCGCGGGCCGAGGTGATCACCGAGATCTCCATCGCCTGCGCGTCCCGGCCGCCGAGCTCCCGCAGCGCCGCGTCGTAGCCCTCGATGATCTCCAGCGCGCCGCCGCCGGCATAGCAGGCATCGATCAGCACGATCGCGTTCGGGATCCGCTTGCGGGCGATGGCGGCGCCGAGATGGGCGGCGCGCACGGCCCGGGTGAGGCCGGTCACCTGGAGCGGCGCCGGCGTGTCCCGGCACAGCAGGTGCAGGCCGTCCATCCGCAGCTGCTGGCCGTGCCCGGTCCAGTAGAGCACCACCGGCGCGCGCCCGGGCTGCCATTGCTCGATGCGGGCCCAGACCTCGTCGAAGGCCCCCTTCGCGCCGGTCAGGTCGACCCCCGACGGGCCGAATCCGAGGCGGGCCAGCTCGGCCGCCGCCTCCCGGGCCAGCCGCCCGGCCTCGGGGAGCCGTGGGTGGTGGTCGAAGGTGTCCATGACGACCATGACCACGTCGCCGTGCGGCGACGGCGATGACGGCGATGACGGCGATGACGGCGATGACGGCGATGAAGGCGGCGATGACGGCCCGGGTGCCGGCGGTGCCGGCGGTGCCGACGGTGCCGGGGCGGCGCTGCCGGCATGATCGGCGCGGTCCTCGCTGTCTGCCATCCCATCCCCCCGGGACCGGCCGGATCCGCACCCTGCGGCGAGTGTGGCCGAACCCCCGTCCATCATCGCAGACCTCTGCAATACTCGGTCGTGGCGCCGTCTGTCCGCCCGGGGGAGGTATCCGCATGCCGGATCTGGTCGTCGTGGTGCCCGGGATCATGGGCAGCGTCCTCAAACGCGGCAACCGCGTCGTGTGGGACACCAGCGTCGTGACGGCGGCGCGCGGCATCCTGGACTTCCAGACCGTGGTGTCCGCGCTCGCCCTGCCCGAGCGGCTCGGCGACGACGCGCCGGACCCGGCGCACGTCCTGGAGCCGGCCGGACTCCTGCGCGGCTGGCACCTGATGCCCGGCGCGGGCTCCGGCCGGGGCTACCTCGGGATGGTCAAGCAGCTGCGCCTGCTGGGTCCCGAACCGCTGCGCGTCGCCGAGTTCGCCTACGACTGGCGGTTGTCCAACCGCTACACCGCCCGCCGCCTGAAGAGGTTCACCGAATCAGCCCTCGAACAGTGGCAGGACACCCGGCGGGACCCGGACGCCCGCGTCGTCTTCGTCTGCCATTCGATGGGCGGCCTGGTCGCGCGGCATTACGTCAACCAGCTCGGCGGCCACGAGCTGTGCCGGCGCGTCATCACCATCGGCACGCCCTACTCCGGATCGGTCAACACCGTACGCACCCTGACCGGCGGCTCCTGGATGCCCGACCGGCTGGTCGCCGCGGCCCGCACGATGCCCGCCCTGCACCAGCTCCTGCCGAGCTTCGCCTGCGTCCGCACGCCGCAGGGTCCTGCGACCCTGGCCGCGGCACCGCTGCCGGGCATCGAACCGTGGATGGCCGCCGACGCCGCCGATCTGCACGAGCAGGGGCACACCAGGCACGGCACCCCGCTGCACGTGTTCGCCGGGTGGCGCCACAACACCCGCGCCGGGGTCGAGATCACACCGGACGGCTTCGACTACCGCTGGACCTGGCCGAAGACCGGCGCCCAGGGCGTGGTCGCCGAGCGCGACCTCAGCGGCGACGGCACCGTCCCGCGCTTCGCGGCGATCCCGCCGGAATGGGCCGACGACACCGCCGTCGCCTACCGCCCGGTGCGGCACAGCGAACAACCCGAGGACCCGGACCTCGTGCAGAGCGTCTGGGCGAAGATCGAGAACCTCACCCCGCAGACCTTCATGGACACCGACACCGACCTCGGCGTCGACATCCCGGAGTACGTCCCGCCCGGCGAGCCGGTGGTGGTCCGGGCCCGGGCCGGCGCGCCGGACCTCAAGGTGGTCGTGACCGCCACCAGCCTCCGCTCGCCGACAGACGCGCAGACGGCCGAGGCCGATCCGGACGGCGCCGGCGGCTACCTGGCGCGGTTGGCGCTCGGCCCGGGCGTGTGGCACGTCGCCGTCCGCGTGGTCGGACAGCCCTCGGCGAGCGGGGACCTCGTCCTGGTCGGCTGAGCCCGCCGAACAGGTTTTCGTTACCCCTGCCCTTCTGGCGAGTCTGTCTAGAGAATCAGTAGCCGTACCATCCGCTCCGATCTCATCGGCAGACTGTTAGGGCTCGCTAATGGATCTCGAACTTCGCCACCTGCGGATCCTGTGCGCCATCGCGGACGCCGGCAGCGTCGCGCGGGCCGGGGTGGTTCTCGGCTACTCGCAGCAGGCGCTCAGTTCGCAGCTGCGCCGGATCGAGCAGTACTTCGGGCGGGATGTCTTCGAGCGCAGCGCCGCCGGGGTGCAGCCGACGCGGTACGGCCGGGAGATCCTCGCGCGGGCCCGGGACATCGTGGCGCGGGTGGACGCCATCGACGTGGTACCGGAGGCGGACGGGATGGCCGGGCGGGTGCTGCGGCTGGCCGCGACCAACTCGCCGGTGCTCGCCGGGATGACGGCACGGATCCGTGAGGAGTTCCCGGATCTCGCCCTGACCGTCAGCAGCGTCTATGCCTCGTCCGAGACCGTCGAGCAGTTGGAGAAGGGGGATCTGGACGCGGCGATCGCCGCCGACTATCCCGGCGCGGAGCTGCGGCACTCCGAGGCGATCGCGCACCGCGGCATCTTCACCGAGCCGACCTTCGTGGCGCTGCCGGCCCGGCACCGGCTGCGGCGCGGGTTGGAGGTGCGCCTCGCCGATCTGGCCGACGAGGCGTGGTTCCTGACCCCGGACGACGGTGCCGGCTGGCCGGGGGTGTTCTACGGGGCCTGCGAGGCCGCGGGGTTCACGCCGCAGAAGGTCCATGAGTACCTGGGCGACCGGGGCCAGCTTCAGGGGATGGTCGCGGCCGGGCTCGGGATCTCGCCGGTGCAGGCGACGTTCGACCCGGGTGCGGGAGTGATCGTCAAGGCGCTGGCGGGCACGCCGCTGTGGTGCCGCTACGTCCTGGCCTGGCGCCGGGACAGCATGCCGGAATCAATGGCCGAGGCGCTGTTCGCGGCGGCGTACGCGGCGCACCGGGAGCTGCTCGCCCGGTCGCCGAGCTTCCAGGCGTGGGCCTCGCGGACCTACACGAAGACGCATCCGTAGCGCCAGATGTTGTAGCCCCAACCCGAAGAGTGCTGTATCTCAGCCTGTTGCTCCTTATCCATCAGGGTGCCATGTTACGTACCACACAGCGCCTCCTTCGAAGGCGTACCGCCACCCCCTGAGGAGCCACCCCATGCGCAACCGATCACCCCTGCCCAGATTCGCGGCCGCCACGGTGGCGGCCGCGGGGCTCGTCGTGGGCTTGCTGGCCAACACCGCGACCGCGGCGCAGCACCCGAGCATCCACCAGCCGGCGGCCGACGCCCAGGTCGCCAGCGCCCAGGTCGCCAAGCACGCTCCACAGGTTCCGTCGCTGACCGGCGCCGACACCGGTGCCGCCTCCGCCGCGGCCGCCGACCGCACGACGCCGGTGCCCGCCACGCTGCGCGGTGCCCCGGTGAAGCTGGGCTCGACGACCGGATCGACAGCCGGATCGCCGACTCAGCACTCCGCGACCAAGGCGAACGCCCACGCCGCGGTCGTCCACAAGGCGGCGGTCACCTCCTGCACCACCGCCGACTTCTCCGGCCGCAGCGGTGCCGCACTGGTCTCCTTCATCGAGTCCGTCGACCCGACCGCCTGCATAAACCCGCTGTTCTCGTTGAGCGGCACCCCCGCGAACGCGGTCTTCAACGAGACCAACATGCTCACGGTCGCGAACGCCGTCGCCAGCTCGGCCTCGACCTACACCGGTGACGACTCCACCGGTCTCTATGAGCTGATGTACTTCATGCAGGCCGGGTACTACGTCCAGTACCAGGCCAACTCCGGGGTGCCGGCCTACGACGCCACGCTCAGCAACGCGGTCGTCTCCGGCCTGACCACGCTGTTCAACACCCCGCACTTCGGCGACGTCAGCGACGGCAACGGCCAGGTTCTGGGCGAGGCGGTCATCATCACCGACAGCGCGCAGGTGCAGAGCTCCTTCCTGAACACGTACAAGAAGATCCTCAACGCCTACACCAGCGCGTGGGACGCCTCCTACTACATGGACGGCTTCCTGAACAACGTCTACACGCCGCTGTGGAACGGCAACTGGAACCCGGCGTTCGTCACCGCGGTGACCAACGACTCCAGCATCGCGGACACCCTGAACTCCTTCGCGCGCAACCACGCAGCGCTGCTCGGCGGCTCCAACGACGTCCTGGACTCCAACGCCGGCAACGACCTGGCGCGTATGGTCGGGATCACGGCGCTCCAGACGAAGATCCGACCGCTGGCCAAGGGCCTGCTCGGCTTCGCCTCCATCACCGGCCCGACCGCCGACCTGTGGGTCCACGTCGCCTACCAGACCAGCCAGTACGACGCGTCACAGTGTTCGTACTATGGCGACTGCAACCTGCCCGCGCAGCTCACCGCCGCCTCGCTGCCGATCTCCTACAGCTGCAGCAACTTCACCATCATGGCCCAGGCGCTGACCGCGCAGCAGCAGACTGATGTCTGCTCCAGCGTGGCCAACGAGGTGCCCTGGTTCGAGAACCTCGACCACGCCAGCGGGCCGATCCCCGGGCAGTACTTCAACGTCAAGTTGGTCATCTACGGCAGCCGCGCCGACTACGTCACCTACTCGTGGGCGATCTTCGGCAACGACACCGACAACGGCGGTGAGACGATGACCGGCACGCCGTCGGACCCCAACAACGTCGCCTACTCCATCCTCTACCAGGAGCCGACGGACAACGGCTTCACGGCCGACGCCTGGAACCTGAACCACGAGTTCGCCCACATCCAGCAGTCGATCTACGACATGAAGGGCGACTTCGGGTCCCAGGTCGCGGTGAACGACGTCTGGTGGATCGAGGGCCAGGCCGAGTACGTGTCGTACACCTACCGCGGCGTCACCGACACCGAGGCGGTCGCCGAGGCGGCCAAGCACACCTACAAGCTCAGTCAGCTGTTCCAGAACAACTACACCGTCGACGACACCACGCGTACCTACCCGTGGGGCTACCTCGCCGTCCGGTACATGTTCGAGAAGCACCCCGACGTCATCAGCAGCATGCTCAGCCACTTCCGCACCGGCGACTACACCGGCGGGTACGCCGTCTACAACAACATAGGCACCGCCTACGACGCCGACTTCGACTCCTGGCTCAGCGCGGTGGCCGCCGGCGGCGGCACCACCACCCTGCCGGCCTGCACCGACCCGAACCCGCAGGCGATGGCCCAGAACTGCTCCCGGGCCAACCAGGCAGAGGCCACCGGCAACACCGACTACCTGTGGATCTACCTGCCGGCCGGCACCAGCACGCTGACCGTCTCCACCGCGGGCGGCACCGGTAACGCAGCCCTCTACTACGACCCCGACAACTGGGCCGGCCCGAGCACGTACACGGCGAGTTCGACCGGCTCCGGGACCACGCAGAAGGTCACCGTGACCAACACGGCGGCGGGCTACCGCTACATCAGCCTGTACGCGGTCAGCGCATTCAGCGGCGTCACGGTCTCCACGCAGTACTGACCACATCTGTACTGACCACATCTGTATCGCCACATCTCCGATGATCCGGGCCGGGCGGCCACGAGCCGCCCGGCCCGGGCGGTCGTTCCTTCCGTTCCTCCACTCCCTCCCGAGGTGACCTTCTTGATGAACCCACGTTTGGCCGTGACCGACCACGTGTTCCCCGTCCCCCTCGACCACGACGAGCCCGACGGCGCCACGATCGACGTTTTCGCACGCGAGATCGTCGACCCGGTGCGCGCCGCGGAAGCCGGGAGTCTGCCCTGGCTGGTCTTCCTGCAAGGTGGTCCCGGCGGCAAGGCACCCCGGCCCAGCGGCCACTACCCGGGCTGGCTCGCGCGGGCGCTGCGGACCCATCGCGTGCTGCTGTTCGACCAGCGCGGCACCGGCCGCTCCACCCCGGTGAACCCGGGCTTCGCGAGCCGGTTCGCCTCCGGCAAGGACCTCGCGCGGTATCTGGCGCTGCACCGCGCGGACGCGATCGTCCGCGACGCCGAGCTGGTCAGGAAGCGGCTGTGCGGGGACGAGCCCTGGGAGACGTTGGGCCAGAGCTACGGCGGTTTCATCACCCTGACCTACCTCTCGCTCGCCCCGGAGGGGCTGCGCGCCTGCCACATCACCGGCGGCCTGTCGGGGCTGGAGGCCACCGCCGATGACGTCTACCGCATTACCTATCCGCTGGTGGAGGCCAAGAACCGCGAATACTACGCGCGCTATCCGGCCGACGCCGAACTGGTCCGCAGGATCGCCGACGCCGCCGGCACCGGTCGCGTCCTGCTGCCGGACGGGACCCGGCTGACCGCGCGCCGGCTGCGCAACCTGGGGCTGGCGTTCGGGATGAGTGACGGTTTCGAGCGCGTGCACTGGATCCTGGACGAGGCCTTCGACGGCTCCGGCGAGCTGACCGACACCTTCGCGCTCCAGGTCATGCAGCACACCGGCTACGTCGACAACCCCTTGTTCACCATCATGCAGGAGCCGTGCTTCGCCCAGGGCCCGGTGCCGACCGCGTGGGCGGCGCAGCGGATCATGGCCGAGCATCCGCGGTTCGCCGAGGACGCCGATCCGCTGCTGTTCACCGGCGAGATGATCTATCCCTGGATGTTCGAGGAGATCAAGGCCCTGCGACCCTTCGCCGCGGCCGCCGAGATCCTGGCCGACTGGACCGACTGGCCGGCGCTCTACGACCCGGAACGCCTGGCCGCCAACCAGGTCCCGCTGGCTGCGGCCGTCTACCACGACGACATGTACGTCCCGGCGGAGCTGTCGCTGCGCACGCTGAACCAGGTGGGCGCGGCCCGTGCCTGGGTGACCAACGAATTCGAGCACGACGGTGTGAACGCATCGGGGGACGTCGTGCTGTCCCGGCTGATGGACATGAACGCAGGACGGTGCTGATCCATGAGAAAGACAGTGAATAAGACGGTGAATAAGACAGTCGTCATAGTGACCGCCGCGGCGGCCGTGGCGGCGGTGTGCGCCGTACCGGCGTCCGCGGCGCCGTCGGCGGGCCCGGAATCGGCGCTCGAGGCGGCCGTCGCGCACGACACCGGGCAAGGAGCGCTGAACTGGGCCTCGTGCGACGATCCGACGACGCCCGCGCTCCAGTGCGCGATGCTGGAGGTCCCCGTGGACTACAGCAAGCCGCACGGGCAGAAGATCAAGATCAAGGTGGACCGGCTGCCGGCCACCGCGCCCAAAGCCAAGCAGCAGGGGCCTATTCTGCTCAACCCCGGCGGCCCCGGCGACAGCGGCCTGTGGATGCCGGCCTACATCGCCGGCCAGATGCCGGCTGACGTGGCGTCCGAATACGACTGGATCGGCTTCGACCCGCGCGGTACCAACGCCAGCGATCCGCACGTGACGTGCGATGCGCACTACTTCGACGGGGAACGTCCGGACTACCAGGTCTCGCAGGGGACGTCCCAGGCGTGGCTGGAGAAGGACGCGAAGTACGCGGCCGACTGCGCGGCGAACTGGAGCTGGCTGCTGCCGCACATGACGACCGTGGACAACGCGCGGGATCTGGACAGCATCCGGCGGGCGCTGGGGGTTTCGAAGATCTCCTTCTACGGGGGATCGTGGGGTACCTCGCTCGGCTCCACCTACGGACAGCTGTTCCCCTCGCGCGTCCGGCGCATGGTCCTGGACAGCATCGTCGGGCCCACGATCACGTGGTACGACCACAATATCCTGCAGGACAAGGAGCATCAGCAGCGCTTCGAGGCTTTCGCCGAGTGGACGGCCAAGGCCGACAGCGTCTATCACCTCGGCACAACGCCCGACGCCGTCATCAAGAACTACAACGCGGTCGAGCAGGACCTGCGGACCAACCCTGTCGACGCCTCGCCGGCGCCGGGGAAGATCGGTCCAGCCGAGTTCGAGGACACCTTCTACGGAGGCGGCTACAACTTCCTGCGCTGGCCCCGGATGGCGACGGTCCTGTCGGGCTATCTGGTCAAGCACGACACCCGGCCGCTGAACATCGCGTACAACCGCTATGCGGCGCCGGGTGCGGACGACGGCACGTTCCCGGCTTACAACGCGGTGCAGTGCACTGAGAACGCGTGGCCGCGGGACTGGCAGTTCTGGCAGAAGGACCAGGCCGCGGTGAACGCGGTCGCGCCGTTCTACACGTACAACAACATGTGGTACAACGCGGCCTGCATGTTCTGGCCGTACCAGGGCGACACCGCCGGCCGGCTGCCGATCACCGGCAAGGGGCTGCCGCCGGTGCTGCTGTTCCAGGCCACCGAGGATCCGGCGACGCCGTACGCCGGTGCCGTGGCGATGCACGAGGCGCTGCCGAGTTCGAAGCTGGTCGTGCAGAACGGGGGCAGCTTCCACGAGATCCTGTTCCATGGCGACTCTTGTCTGGACGACACGTTCGTCGCGTACCTGAGGGACGGGACGATGCCGTCCGGCAAGGGCTTCGTCGCCAAGACCTGTGCGCCCGAGGCGGATCCGACGCCGTCGTACATCGATCCGACGCCGGCTGCGGCTGCGGCGAAGAGCGCGCCGACCGCGCCGGATGCTCCGCGGAATCCGGCCAATGATCCGGAAGCCGTTGTGGGACGGCTCTGAGCATCCGATCGTTTCTATAACAGTTCTCCAGCCGCGCGATAACAACCGACCGAATTCACTAGGGGGACTTATGGGGCGGCTGGAGATCCGGCATCTGCGTGCCTTGTGCGCAATAGCCGATACCGGGAGCCTGCGCCGTGCGGCGGTATCGCAGGGGTATTCACAGCCGGCGATGACCACGCAGCTTCAGCGGATCGAGCAGTACTTCGGGGAGCCCCTGTTCGAGCGCAGCACCGCCGGGGTGGAGCCCACACCGTTCGGCGCGGAGGTCGTGGCCCAGGCCCGGGAGGTCGTGGCCCGCGTGGAGGCCATGGGGCCGCGCGGCACGCGCCCGGCGGCGGGGGCCGGCAGAGTGCTGACACTCGCGGTGACCAACACGCCGATGCTGCCGGGGCTGCTGGCCCGGTTCCGCGGCGCGGCGCCGGACCACGCGGTGACGGTGACGAGCGTCTACTCCTCCGCGCAGATCGTCGGCATGCTCGAGGACGGCGACGTGGACGTGGCGCTCGCCGTCGACTACCCCGGACAGGAACTGCGGCACTCGCCCGCGGTGGCGCACCGGGGGATCGTCACCGAGCCGAGCTTCGTCGCGATGTCGGCGGGCCACCCCCTCGCGCATCGGATGGAGGTCGACCTCACGGAGCTGGCGGACGGCGCATGGTTCGTGACACCCGACGACGGCGCGGGCTGGCCCGGAGTGTTCTACACGGCCTGCCAGGTCGCGGGCTTCCAACCGGCGACCGTCCACGAGTTCCTCGGCGACCGCGGCCAACTCCAGTCGATGATCGCCGACGGCCTCGGCGTGGGCGTGGTGCAGGCGACCTTCGCCGCCACCGAGGACGTGGTGGTCAAACCGCTGACGGGCACACCCCTGTGGTGCCGCTACTTGCTGGCCTGGCGAGTCGGCGCGGTGTGCGACGAGCTCGTGGACGCGCTGTACCGGTCGGCGGTCGCGGCCTACCGCGAACTGACCGCGTCTGCGCCGCATTTGCGGGACTGGGCGGCGCGGACGTACAACACGCTGCCGAAGTAGGTGATGGTTGGCTTGCGGCGGCGGTGTTGGGCGGGTCGGAAGCGCCCGATGTTATCACCGCACTGCTATTTCTCTATCGCCGCGAATATTGTCAGCGCCCTCGGCCGGATGAGAGCTTTCTTCCACGCCGCCCGACAGTGGCGATGAATCACATTCCACGCCCGGTCCCGCATTAGACCGGGCTTCTCCCGCCGCGCGATTCCTGCCCACGGAGCCACCGCATGACCAGCTCAAGGATGGACGGTCCCGAGATGGACATCACCGTCTCGGCCGAGCCCGCAGCCGCCTTCCCCGACCACCGTGCGGCGACCGTCGCGGTGCCGCGTACGCCTGCCGCGTTGGCGTGGCGGCGCTTCCGGGCCGACCGGACCGGGGTGGTGGCCGGGGTGGTGGTCGGGCTGTTCTTCGTCGTCGCGTTGGCCGCTCCGCTGATCAGTGCCGTCTATGGTAAGGACCCTTACACAACCTACGGGCAGAACGAGCCCGGGCTGCTCGACGACTACGGCTACCCGACCGGTGCGCTGGGGGGCGTCAGCGGGCGGTTCTGGTTGGGGCTGGAGCCGGGGCTGGGGCGGGATGTGTTCACCCAGCTGCTGTACGGGATCAGGACCTCGTTGCTGATCGCGTTGGCGGTGGTGCTGATCATCACCGTGCTGGGGACCGCCGTGGGATTGGTCGCCGGGTACGGGGGCGGGTGGCTCGACTTCGGGATCAGCCGGGTGGTGGACATCGCGCTGTCGTTCCCGTCGACGCTGTTCATCATCGCGTTCGTGCCGGTGGTGCAGTCGCTGTTCGTCTCGGCCGATCAGCAGACGCCGACCTGGATGCGGGTCGTGACGCTGGTGGTGGTGCTGTCGGCGTTCGGGTGGGCGCCGGTGGCGCGGTTGTTGCGGGGGCAGGTCATCTCGCTGCGGACGCGGGAGTTCGTCGAGGCGGCGCGGATCGGCGGGGCCTCGCCGGCGCGGATCATCGTCAGGGAGCTGCTTCCCAACCTCTGGACACCGATCCTGGTGTCGGCCTCGTTGTCGGTGCCCGCCTATGTCACGGCCGAGGCCGCGCTGTCGTTCCTCGGCGCGGGGATCGACGAGCCGACGCCGGACTGGGGGCGCATGATCCACCGCGGGGCCGAGGTGTACCTGTCCGACATCACCTACATGCTCGTCCCGGGCGTGGCGATCCTGATCTTCGTCGTCGCGTTCAACCTGCTCGGGGACTCGGTGCGCGACGCCTTGGCGCCCTCCGACCGCTGAGCGGGCTCTGCGAATCCATTGGCTGGCAAATCTTGAAGGGGATACCTGTGTCCATATCCAGAAACCGGTCGCGGTCTTTGCTCGCGCTCGTGGTGCTCGGCACTTTGACGGTCGGCACCGCGTGCTCGACGTCCAGCAAGAAGGGCGGTTCCGCGGCGCCGGCGGCACAGGCCGTGGCCAAACAGTCGGTGGCGATCGGGACGGCGGCCGACTCCACGGGCCCCGATCCGGCGGTGCCGGGGGCCAAGTCCGGGGGCACCGTCACGGTGCTCCAGGTCTCGGACTTCAGCCACCTCGACCCGGCGCGGGTCTGGTCATCGACCAACCAGACGGCTGACTTGTTGTTGACCCGGCAGCTGACCAGTTATCAGCAGGTCGGGAGCACCACGAAGCTGGTCGGTGACCTGGCCACCGATACCGGCTCCAGTCCCGATGGCAAGACGTGGACCTATCATTTGAAGGCCGGTCTCAAGTACGAGGACGGCAGCCCGATCACCGCCCAGGACCTCAAATACGGCATCGAGCGCACCTTCCAGAAGGAGCTGTCCGGAGGCCCGCAGTACCTCCAGATGTGGCTGACCGGCAAGGACGACTACTCCAGCGTCTACTCCGGCCCGTGGGGCGGCCAGGACCTGTCCTCGATCCAGACGCCCGACGCGCAGACCATCGTCTTCCACCTGGCCTCGGTGCACGAGGACTTCCCGTTCGCGCTGGCCATGCAGTCGTACAGCCCGGTCCCGAAGGACAAGGACACCAAGGCGGCCTTCGACCAGCACCCGTTCTCGTCGGGGCCCTACAAGATCGTCAGCCATGACGTCGACAAGGGCATGGTGCTCGCGCGCAACACCTACTGGGACGCGACCACCGATCCGGTGCGGCACGCCTATCCCGACCAGTGGCAGTTCGAGTTCGGGGCGCAAGAGGTCGACATCAACCAGCGCCTCATGGCTGCCAACGGCCCGGACCGCACCGCGATGACCTTCAAGGTCTCGATCGGGGCTGATCTGGCCAGTCAGGTGAACAGCGATCCCAGCCTCAAGGCGCGGCTGGTCAACCAGGTCACGCCGTTCTCAGAGTTCTTCAACATCAACACGCGCCGGATCACCGACGTCAAGGTCCGCCAGGCGCTGCTGGAAGCCTTCCCGCGCCAGCAGGTGCGGCAGCTGTTCGGCGGTCCCATCTACGGCGACTACACGAACACGATCCTGTCGCCGGTGACCAACGGCTACCAGGACTACAACCTCTACAACGCCCCCGCCACCGGCGACCCGGACAAGGCCAAGGCGCTGCTGGCGCAGAGCTCGAATCCGCACCCGACGATCGTGTTCGCGTACTCCGAGGACCCCACCTGGCAGCAGGCGGCGGTCGCGGTGTCGCAGGCGCTCGACAAGGCCGGCTTCAACGTCGTCACCAAGGCGATCAGCGCCAAGAACTACTACGACGAGACCCAGAAGGTCGACAACCAGTTCGACGTGTACTGGGGCGGCTGGGGTCCGGACTGGCCCAGCGCCTCCTCGGTGATCCCCCCGCTGTTCGACGGGCGTCAGATCACCGACGGCGGCGGCAACAACTCGCTGTTCGACGACACCGGCGTGGACACCGAGATCGACCGGATCCAGGGCCTGACCGACCTGGGCCGGCAGAACACGGCGTGGGGCGCGCTGGACCAGAAGATCATGCAGTCGGTGCCGGTGATCCCGTGGGTCGACGTCCGCCAGGTCTCGCTGTACGGCCCCGGGCTCGGGGGCGTGCACACCGGGTTCATCGGGACTTGTTACCCGCTCGATGTCTACGTGAAGTAGCCCGTTCGATCCCTGGAGCAGACCTTGTTCGGATTCATTCTCCGGCGGGGACTGGGAGCGGTGCTGATCCTGTTCGCCATCAGCGCGGTCACCTTCTTCCTGTTCTTCGCCCTGCCCTCGGACCCCGCCCGGCTGTCCTGCGGCAAGACCTGTACGCCGCAGACCCTGGCCGTGATCCGCCACAACCTCGGCGTGGACCAACCGCTGTTCGAGCAGTACTGGCAGTTCCTGCACGGCATCCTCGCCGGCCGGCACTACGGCTCGACCTGGTGTGCGGCGCCGTGCCTGGGCTACTCGTTCGTGAACCACGAGGCGGTGACGTCCACGCTCGCCGACCGCTTCCCGGCGACGCTGTCGCTGGCCGTCGGCGCCTCGGTGCTGATTCTGACGGTCGGCGTCGGGCTGGGTGTCATCGCGGCGCTGCGCCGGGGCCAGGCCCTGGACAAGCGGCTCACCGCGATCGCCCTCGTCGGGTCCTCGATGCAGGTCTACTTCGTGGGCATCGTGGCGCGGTACCTGCTGGTGGACCAGTTCGCCGTGCTGCCGCAGCCGGGCTACAACCCGATCACCGCGGACCCCGGCAAGTGGTTCGGCGGGATGCTTCTGCCCTGGGCCACGCTGGCCGTGGTCAGTGCGGCGACTTATGTGCGGTTCACGCGCTCCTCGATGATCGAGGCCGAGTCGCAGGAGTACGTCCGGACCGCTCGCGCGCAAGGCCTTCCACCGCGCGTGGTCCACCTGCGCTATGCCTGGCGCGGCGCGATGACGCTGGTGCTCACCCAGTTCGGCCTGGACCTCGGGCTGTTCCTCGGCAGCGCCGTGATCACCGAGACCACGTTCAACATCCACGGCATCGCGCAGCTGGCCGTCACCTCGGTGACCGACCTGGACCTGCCGATGATCACCGGGACCGTGCTGGTCGCGGCGGCGTTCATCGTCCTGTGCAACGTCGCGGTCGACCTCTGCTACGCGTTCATCGATCCCCGAGTGAGGCTCTGATGGGTATCGCGCACCACCTTCTCGCGGAGTCCGAGCATCCGCTGCTCGAGGTCGAGGACCTCGGCATCCGCTTCCGCACCGAGGGCGGGACCGTCCAGGCCGTCAATGGCCTGAGTTTCCAGGTGCGGCGCGGACGGACGCTCGCTGTGGTGGGGGAGTCCGGATCCGGCAAGAGCGCCACCGGACTGGCGTTGCTGGGCCTGCACGACCGGCGCCGTACCGAGGTCCGCGGCCGGATCGGGTTCGACGGGGTCGACCTCGCGGGCCTGGACGAGCGCGCGATGGCGTCCTATCGCGGCTCCCGGATCGCGATGGTGTTCCAGGACGCGCTGACCGCGCTGTCGCCGTACCACACGGTGGGGTATCAGCTCACTGACGGCTACCGGCGCCGGACCGGCGCGAGCCGGCGGCAGGCCCGGATCCGGGCGGTGGACATGCTCGCCCGCGTCGGCATCCCGGACCCCGGCCGCCGGGTCGAGGAGTACCCGCACGAGTTCTCCGGGGGCATGCGGCAGCGCGTCATGATCGCCATGGCGCTGATGGGGGAGCCGGAGCTGGTGATCGCCGACGAGCCCACCACGGCGCTCGACGTCACCGTGCAGGCGCAGATCCTGGAGCTGCTGGCCGATCTGCAGGCCGAGTCGCGGCTGGCGATCCTGCTGATCACCCACGATCTCGGGGTCGTGGCCGGAGTGGCGCACGACGTGATGGTGATGTACGCGGGCCGGTGTGTCGAACACGGCCCGGCAGCGCAGGTGTTGTCGGCGCCTGAACACCCTTATACGTCGGGTCTGCTGCGCTCCGTCCCGACGCTGTCCGGCGACCCCGACGCCGAACTCGTCCCGATCGCCGGGAGCCCGCCGAATCTGCTCGACCCGCCGAGCGGATGCGCCTTCCACCCCCGGTGCGAGCAGCGGGACCGGGTCGCCGGCGACCGCTGCGCGACCGTCGTCCCGCTGCTCGGGCCCGGCTCGGCCGACGGCCGGTCCCGGGCCTGCCACCTCGCCCTGGAACAGACCCCTGAATCGACCACTGAACGGACCACTGAACGGACCATGCTCTGATGGCCATCGCCCCCGATGCCCCGCTGCTCGACGTCGCCGGCCTGGCCAAACACTTCCCGGTCCGGCGCGGGCTCCTGATCCCGCGCCACGCCGGCGCCGTGAAGGCCGTGGACGGGGTGTCCTTCGCCGTGGCCCGCGGCCAGACCCTCGGCCTGGTCGGCGAATCCGGCTGCGGCAAGTCCACCACCGGCCGCCTCATCACCCGGCTGCTGGAGCCGACCGCCGGCGCAGTCCGCTATGCGGGCCAGGACATCACCCACGCCGACCGCCGCGAGCTGGCACCGCTGCGCGGCAAGATCCAGATGGTGTTCCAGGACCCTTATGCGTCTTTGAACCCGCGCCACACGGTCGGCGACATCATCGCCGCGCCCTTGGAGTCGCTGCGCATCGGCTCCAAGATCAGCCGGCGGACCCGGGTCGCCGAACTCCTGGAGACCGTGGGCCTGGACCCGGCGCACGTGCACCGCTACCCGCACGAGTTCTCCGGAGGCCAGCGCCAGCGGATCGGCGTGGCCCGTGCTTTGGCCACGGAGCCGGAGCTGATCGTCGCCGACGAGCCGGTGTCAGCCCTCGACGTCTCCATCCAGGCGCAGGTCGTCAACCTCCTGCGACGCCTGCAGCGCGATCTGGGCATCGCGTTCGTCTTCATCGCCCACGACCTGGCGGTGGTCCGCCAGGTCAGCCAGCGTGTCGCGGTGATGTACCTGGGCCGGATCGTGGAGGTCGCCGATCGCGACACCCTCTACAGCGGATCGCAGCACCCGTACACCCAGGCGCTGCTGTCGGCCGTCCCGGAGATGGACGGCGGCGCAGCGCCCGGGCACGAACGGATCAGGCTGGTCGGCGACGTGCCCAGCCCGTTGAACCCGCCTTCGGGCTGCCCGTTCCGGACCCGGTGCCCGAAGGCGGCGGAAGTCTGCGCCACGGAGGCGCCGCCGCTGGTTCAGGTCACCGGGTCGGCGGCCGGGCACGAGGCGGCGTGCCACTTCCCGGCGGCGCTTCCGGTCGCGGCCGGATGAACGGCTGACAGGGAGCGGCCTGCTAAACCTGCGCCCTGATCTCCGCCGCCACGCGCTCCCCAGAGCGCACCGCCGCATCGAGCGTCATGTTGTCCACGTCGGTGTGCTCGCCGGCGAAGTGCACGCGGCCCTCCTGCACCGCCTCGTAGCCGGCGATCGACGTGTACTGACCCACCTCGTAGTAGTGGTACGCGCCGAGGTGCCACGGGTCCAGGCTCCAGTGGTCCTCGTACGCCAAGCCGTTGTACGCCGCGGTGGTGCCGGGGAAGACGTGCTCGATCTGGTTCAGGAACCAGTTCACGTCGGCCGCGGGGGCCGGTCCGTGGGCGGCGCCGGTCAGCGTGTTCTGGGCGACGTTTCCGCCGGGGAAGTTCACCAGCAGCGCCGGGGCGCCGTTGGCGCCGAGGTTCACCGAACCGTCCCAGGCGGTCTGGTAGCCGGCCGGGCCGGTGTTGCTGACGCCGTTGCCGCCGGCGGCCGGCCAGGTCTTGGCGGTCAGCTGGAGGACGAGTTTGGCGTTCTGGCCCATGCCCTGCTGCTGGATCGCCGTGTTCTTCAGCGTGGACAGGCCTGCTCGGCTGTAGTCGACGTTCCGCAGTGTCCGGAACGGGAGGGCGAGCACCACGTGGTCGGCGGTCGCGGTCACCGTGCTGCCGGCCGCGTCGAAGGTCAGGCTGTAGCTGCCGTCAGAGTTCTGGCACACGGCGACCAACTGGTGTCCCTGCCGTACCGTTCCCGCCGGAAGCCGGCCGAGCATGCCGGTGACCAACTGGTCGTTGCCGCCGGCCAGGTGGTACTTCTCGTCGAAGCCCGCCGAGTTGTCGAAGGTCTTCGACGAGCCCAGGAACCCGATCAGCCCGATCGCCGACGCCGCCGCCGGCTCGCCCCCGGACTGGAGCTGGAGCGTCTCGATGAGCTGCGTCAGCGGTCCGCCCGAGGACAGGCCGATCGAGGCCAGGTAGTCCAGGCACGACATCTGGTCCAGGCGCCGGGCCTCGGCGGTGAAGGAGTTGTAGCGCGGGGTCCCCATCGCCTTGTAGGAGGCGTTGAAAGCCGTGTAGGCCTCGGCGACCCAGTCGTGCTGCTGTTGTTTGCCGGGGTAGGACGCGCCGTTGATCCAGGCGCTGTAGCCGCCGGAGTCCAGAGCGCCTCCGTCGGCGTATTCGGTGGACAGGCCGAGTGCGGCGGCCAGATTCAGCACCGCGGTGTCGGTGGAGCTGATGAACGACCCGCCGTGCTCGCCGACCTGGCCGCCGGAGAAGAAGCCGCGCAGCGACCAGCAACGTCCGCCGACGTGCGAGGTGTCGGCCTCGTAGACCGTGGAGGCGATGCCGTCCTGGGTCCAAAGACTGTGCGCGCACCGCAGTCCGGCCAGTCCGGCGCCGACGATCACCACCCGGGGCGCCGTCGCGGCGTCGGCGCGCGGCGTGCGGGTCAGCGCCGTGGCCGCCGCGACGCCGGCAGCCCCGGTCAGCAGCGTGCGGCGCGACACTTCGCGGGAAGCCCAGTAGTGCTCCGCCCGGCCGGAGGCCGCGGCGCGGGCCTGGCCCTGAGCCCGGGTTTGGGCTTGGGCTTGGGCGCGGCGCACCTGCTCGGCGCGCGCTCCCACCAGTTCCTCGACCGGTATCCCGGTCCGGCGTGATTCCCGTTCGGCGGCGAAGGCCTGACGGATGGCGCTGGGTATTCCACTTCCGGTTCTCAGGGTCGGCACAGTCATGGGGACTCCCGGGTCGAAGCTCAGTGGAGGCGATGACCCAGGAGTGAACAGCGTCACAACGCTGATGTCAACGTTGTTGCGCCGCTTCGTCGCCGGCGGCTTCGGCCGCGCGCCGCTCGATCTTGTCCAGCAGGGCCTCGATCCGGGCGGTGTAGATCTCCTCGTGAGTGACCCCGGCGAGCTCCTCGACCAGCCCGGCGATGTGCGGGAAGCGCTGGCGGTCGGCCAGCCGGTACTCGCGGTTCCACGCCGTCTCGTCGCCCTCGCGCTCGGTCGGCGCGAACATCTGCAGCGCCGCGTGCTGGCCGACGTAGGCCAGCACCGAGTCGCCGAACATGCGGTAGTGCACGGCGGCGTCGGTTCCGGTCAGGCCGGCCTCGTGGACCGCGCCGAGGATCAGCTCGACGACCCGGAACTCGTTGGCCCGGCGCGTCGTGCGCGAGGCCATCAGCGAGCTGACGACCGGGTACTTCATGCCGACCCGCAGCGACTCGGCGGCCAGCGTGCGCAGCCGCTCGCGCCAGGGCAGGCCGTGCGGGACGCCGTCCAGGGTCTCGCCCAGGGTGCGGTCGGCGACCGACAGCAGCAGTTCGTCCTTGTCGCGGAAGTGGCGGTAGATCGCGGTGGGGTCGCAGCCCAGTTCCTGCCCGAGCCGGCGCACCGTGAACGCGTCGTCGCCGCCGCGCGCCGCGATGCGGAGTGAGGCCTCGATGATCGCCTCGGGGGAGAGTTGGCTGCCGGAGCGCTTGCTGGCCCCGGTCCGCGCCGATGAATGAGTGGCCATGGTGCCGGCCAGTATAACGAGACGGACACGGCTCAGCGCAACACTGTTGACAACAGTGTTGCCGCTGCGCTTCGATCCTCGGTCAAGCGGCATCGGCCGCAGGTGGAGGGGGCGAGGATGCACAACGCAGGGAACGCCGCGGGTCCGGGTTCGCAGGCGGCCGGTACCACCGCGAAGGCCGAGACGGTCTTCGTCGGCGGCCGGGCCTTCGTCCAGGGGGCCTCGCGTCCGGCGGCGGTGGCCGTGGCCGCCGGGCGGATCGCGGCGGTGGCCGCCGAAGCCGATGTCCGGGCCCTGATCGGTCCGGCCACCGAGGTCGTCGACCTGGCCGGCGGCCTGCTGGTCCCCGGCTTCGTCGACGCGCACAACCACGCCGCCTTCGCCGGCCTGCAGCTCATGCGCTGCGATCTGTCAGGCCAGGACGAGGTCGAGCAGTACCTGAAGACCATCGCCGACTACGCCGCCGACCACCCCGACGCGCCCTGGATCCTCGGCGGCGGCTGGTCGATGGACAGCTTCCCCGGGGGCATCCCGACCCGGCACCAGCTGGACGCGATCGTCCCGGACCGCCCCGTCTACCTGACCGTCCGCGACGGCCACGGCGCCTGGGCCAACACCCGCGCGCTGGAGTCGGCCGGCCTGACCCGGCACACCCCGGACCCGGCCGACGGCCGCATCGAGCGCGAGCCCGACGGCACCCCGATCGGCATGCTCCAGGAAGGCGCCATGGACCTGGTGCCGGTCCCGGTCGCCACGCACGCCGACGCCGTCGCCGGCCTGCTGGCCGCGCAGCGCCACCTGTTCGCGCTCGGCATCACCGGCTGGCAGGACGCGATGATCGGCGACCACCCCGGCAACCCCGACAACTACGACGTCTACCGGGACGCGGCCCGCAGCGGTGGGCTCAAGGCGCGCGTCGTCGGTGCGCTGTGGTGGGATCGCGAACGGGGGCTGGAGCAGATCCCTGACATCCTCGCCCGGCGTGCCGAAAGCACCGTGGGCCGCTTCACCGCCACCACCGTGAAGCTGATGCTCGACGGCATCGCCGAGAACTTCACCGCGGCGATGCTCGAGCCGTACCTGGACCGCTGCGGGTGCGCCACCGCCAACCGGGGCCTGAGCTTCATCGACCCGGACGTGTTGCGCGAGGCGGTGCGGCGCCTGGACGCCGCCGGCTTCCAGTGCCACTTCCACGCCCTCGGCGACCGCGCGGTACGCCAGGCGCTGGACGTGCTGGAGGCGGCGCGGGCCGCGAACGGCCCGAACGACAACCGGCACCACCTGGCTCACGTCCAGGTCGTCCACCCCGACGACGTCCCCCGCTTCGCCGCCCTCGGCGCCGCGGCGAACATCCAGGCGCTGTGGGCCGCGCACGAGCGGCAGATGGACGAACTCACCATCCCCTTCCTCGGAACCGAGCGCTCGGCGCAGCAGTACCCGTTCGGCGATCTGGCCCGGGCCGGAGCCCGGCTGGTGGCCGGCAGCGACTGGAACGTCAGCAGCCCCGATCCGCTGCTGGGGATGCACGTGGCCGTGAACCGGTCGCGGATCGGCGAGGAATCAGAACCCTTCTATCCCGAGCAGGCGCTCACCCTGACGCAGGCGCTCACCGCCTACACCGAGGGCAGCGCCTGGATCAACCATCTGGACGGCGAGACGGGGACCATCGCCGCCGGCAAGCTCGCGGACCTCGCGGTGCTGGACCGGGATCCGTTCGGGCAGCCGGGCGACCGGATCGGCGCCACCCGGGTGCGGCGCACCTACGTCGGGGGCGAACTCGTCTTCGCCGCCGACGCCTGAACCGCGCCCTTTCGACCACGGAACTCCGACAGCGCAGAACCCTGACCTACTTCTCTGAGGAGACAGCTGTGACTGTGACCATCCGAAGCCGCCGCACGGCCATGGCCGCGGCGACGGCGCTGCTGCTGGCCGGCAGCGCGGCGTGCAGCGGCAAGGCCGGATCCGGCGGGTCGGGGTCTTCGGCGAACGGATCCGATCCCGCCGCCGGCAAGACCTCCTACACGCTCACCGCCGACACCGGCACCCCGAAGGGCGACCTGGACTCCTTCACCTGGTCGATCTTCGCCGAGCCGCCGTCGCTGGACTACACGCAGGCCTTCGACTATCCGCCGAACCAGGTGCTGGCCAACGTCTGCGAGAGCCTGCTGCGCTGGAACCCGGACCTGACGACCTCGCCGGGGCTGGCCACCGACTGGAAGAACCCTGATCCGAAGACCTGGGTCTTCGACATCCGGCCCGGTGTGAAGTTCCACGACGGCACCACGCTGACCGCCGACGACGTCGTGGCCTCCCTGAGCCGCAACATGGATCCGAACGTGGCCAGCGTCTGGGCGAACCAGTACCGGAACGTCGACAAGATCGAGAAGACCGGGCCGCTCCAGGTGACCATGCATTTGAAGAGCCCTGACTCGACCTTTCTGGAGTACATGGCGGCCAGTCCCGGCACGGTGGAGTCGGCCGCGACGCTGAGTGCCGACGGCAAGGACTACGGCGGCCCGGCCAAGGGCGTGAACTGCACCGGCCCCTTCGCGTTCCAGTCCTGGCAGCCCGGCCAGTCCATCGTCCTCAAGCGTTTCGACGACTACTGGGACCCGAGCCTGAAGGCGCACAGCAAGCAGGTGAAGTTCACCTTCATCGGCGACCCGACCGCGCGCGTGAACGCCTTCCAGACCGGTGAGGTGGACGGCGGATGGATGGTGCCTCCGGGCTCGTACGCGCAGCTGGCGCCGAACGTCTACTTCGGCAAGTCCACGACCGTCGCCGACGAGGTGGTCTCGAATCTGAGCGGACCGCTCGGCGATCCGCGCGTGCGGCAGGCGCTGCTGATGGCCACCGACCGCAAGGGCATCATCAACGCCGGCGACGGCGGGGTCGGCGAGATCGCCGACTCGCTGGTCACCCCGGACAACTGGAACAACGCGCCGGACGCGCAGAAGAAGGCCGGGACCACCGGCCTGCCGGCCTATCCCTACGACAAGGCCAAGGCCAAGGCCCTGGCCCAGCAGGCCGGAGTGCACGGGCAGCAGGTGGTGATCGCCACCAGCCCGCTCGACACCCAGACCACGATCATCACCCAGGCGATCGCACAGGCCTGCACCGACATCGGCCTGACCCCGAAGATCGACACGATCTCCGCCGACAAGTACACGGCCCTGTTCACCGATCCGGCCGCGCGCAAGGGCGTCGATCTGTTCCTGACCTTCTGGTACACCTCGGTCACCGACCCGCTGGACATGTACTCCTCGCTGGAGACCGGGGCCTACAGCAACTACGGGAGCTACTCGAACAAGGACTTCGACGCGGCGTTCGAGCAGGCTGTCGGCTCCTACGACCCGGCCACGCGCGCGCAGGCCACCCAGAAGGCGCAGCAGATCGCGCTGACCGACCTGCCGTGGCTGCCGCTGTACTTCGAGCCGGTGAGCGTGTACATGGGATCGAAGATCACCGGCCTGAAGCCGTCGATCGACTACCTGTACTACCCGTGGGCCGCAGAGATCGGCGCGAAGTGAAGCTGACGCACCTGGTCTGGCTGCGCAGGGTCGGCGCGATGGTGCTGACCCTGCTGGTCACCTCGTTCCTGGTCTTCTCCTCGCTGTACCTGGCGCCCGGCGACCCGGTGGCGTTCCTGGTGAAGGGCCGCTCGCCGAGTCCGGACCAGCTGGCCGCGATCCGGCACCAGTACGGCTTCGACAAGCCCTTCCTGCTGCGGTACTGGGACTGGCTCGGCGGGATGCTGCACGGCGACTTCGGCCAGTCCTACCAGCTGCACGCCTCCGTGGCCTCGGTGATCGGCGCGCGGCTGCCGTCCACGCTGCTGCTGGTCGCGCTGTCCACGGTGCTGATCGTGGTGTTCGGCGTGGGCCTGGGGATCCTCGGTGCGCTGCGCAAGGGCAAGGGCGTGGTGGTGCTGGTGACGGTCGGCGCGGCGGTGCCCTCGTTCACCGCCGCCATCGTTCTGCGCTCGGTGTTCGGAGTGCGCCTCGGGTGGTTCCCGACGGTCGGGACCGGATCAGGGTTCGGCGACGAGCTGCACCACATGGTCCTGCCGTCGGTCGCCCTGGCGATCACCTTCATGGCCCTGGTCACCCGGGTGACGCGGGCGGCGATGCTGGAGGAGCTCGGCCGCGAGCACGTCGAGGTGGTGACCAGCCGCGGGCTGCCGCGGGCGGCGGTGATCCGGCGGCACGTGCTGCGCAACGCGCTCGGCCCGGTGGTGACGGTGTCGGGGCTGCTGATCTCGGGCCTGCTGGTCTCCACGGCGATCGTGGAGTCGGCGTTCGGGATGAACGGTGTGGGGTCGCTGCTGGTGACCAGCGTCGACCACATGGACTTCCCGGTCGTGCAGGCGATCGTGCTGCTCGTGGTCGCGGCCTTCGTGGTGGTGAACACGGCGGTGGACCTGATGTATCCGCTGATCGATCCGAGAGTGCGGGCGGCGACATGAGTACGGTGACGGTTTCCCGGCCGCGGCCCCGCTTCGGGGGCTGGACGTCCCGGCTGGGACGGCTGACCTGGCCGGTGCGGATCTGCGCGGCGCTGCTGGTGCTGGTCGCCCTCGGCGCGGTGTTCGCCCCCTGGCTCGAGCCCTACGACCCGACCGACGGTGACCTGTCGAACATCCTGGCCGGGATGAGCGGCGGCCACTGGCTCGGCACGGATGCCGGCGGGCACGACACCTTCTCGCAGCTGCTGGCCGGCGGGCGCACCAGCCTGCTCGGCCCGCTGGGCGTCGTCGTGTTCTCCACCGTGTCCGGGACGCTGGTCGGTCTGTTCAGCGCCTGGCGCGGCGGCTGGGTGGACGCGCTGATCGGGCGGGTGCTGGACGTGCTGTTCGCGTTCCCCTCGCTGCTGCTGGCGATCCTCGCGGTGGCGTTGTTCGGCAAGGGGCTCGGGGCACCTGTGGTCGCGATGGCGATCGCCTACATGCCCTACACGGCGCGGCTCGTGCGCGGCCTGACAAGGCAGGAGAAGTCGCGTCCTTATATAGCGGCGTACCAGGTGCAGGGATACTCGCCGACCTCCATCGCGCTGCGACGGGTGCTGCCGGCGATCGGCCCGACGGTGCTGGCGCAGTCGACGGTGAACTTCGGTTACGCGCTGCTGGACCTGGCGGCGCTGTCGTTCCTGGGGCTCGGGGTACAGCCGCCGACCCCGGACTGGGGCGCGATGATCAACCAGAGCCAGGCCGCGGTGCTGGAGGGCCAGCCGCTGTCCGCGGTGCTGCCGGCGGTGCTCGTGGTCGTGGTGGTGGTCGCGGTGACCGTGGTCGGCGAGCACTTCGGCGACCGGCTGGCCGGACGGGAGGCGAAAGCGTGAACGCGTTGCTCGACATCGAGGGCCTGACGGTGACGATGGCCGGCTTCGCCCGGCCGATCCTGGACGGCGTCCGGCTGTCGGTGCACGACGGCGAGGCGGTGGCGCTGGTCGGCGAGTCCGGCTCCGGCAAGTCGGTGACGGCACGGTCGGCGCTGGGACTGTTCCCCGCTGGTGCCGCTGTATCAGGGTCCGTGGTCGTCGGCGACACCCAGATCGTCGGTGCGGGACCTGCGGATCTCAAGCTGGTGCGGACCTCGGAGGCCGCGATGATCTTCCAGGATCCGCGCGCCGGGGTCAACCCGGTGCGGCGGATCGGAGACTTCCTCACCGAACCACTGCGCCGGATCCGGAACACGAGCAAGGCGCAGGCCACCGCGCAGGCGCTGGACCTGCTCTCCGCGGTGGGGTTGCCGGACCCGCCGCGGCACCTGCGTCAGTTCCCGCACGAGTTGTCCGGCGGGATGCTGCAACGGGTGATGATCGCCTACGCGCTGACCGCCGATCCGCGCCTGCTGTTGTGCGACGAACCGACCACCGCCCTGGACGTCACGACGCAGGCCGAGATCATGGCGATCCTGGCCCGGCTGCGCCGCGAGCGCGGCCTCGGGATGCTGCTGATCACCCACGACCTGGACCTGGCGGCCGCGGTCTGCGACCGGGTCTACGTGATGTACGCGGGCCGGATCATGGAGTCCGCGCCGTCGGCCGTGCTCGCGGCGTCGCCGTCGCATCCCTACACCCGCGGCCTGCTCGGCTCGGCGCCGCCGCTGACCGGGCCGGCGACCCGGCTCGTGCCGATCCCCGGCGCCCCGCTCGGGCTGGCCGAGCCGGTCGGCGGATGCCCGTTCGCGGCGCGGTGCGCGTACGCCGAGGAAGGGCTCTGCGACACCACGACGCCGGTGCTGGAGCCGTACGGGGACACCTCGCACGTCGCCTGCCTGCGGGTCGCCGAGCTGCCGGAGACACCATCCGAAGAGGAGACACCATCCGAAGAAGGGACGCCGCGATGACCACGCCGCTGTTGGAAGTCACCGGCCTGCACAAGGCGTACGGTGCGAACGTCGCGGTCTCGGACCTGTCCTTCGTGCTCCCGCCCGGCGGCTCGGTCGGCCTGGTCGGCGAATCCGGCTCCGGCAAGACCACGACCGCCCGCATGCTGATCGGCCTGGAACGCCCGGACCGCGGACAGATCCTGGTCCAGGGCCGGCCCCTGGCCGCCGCCTCCAGGCGGGCCAGGGCCAAGGCGGTGCAGATCGTCTTCCAGGACCCTTATCTGTCGTTGGACCCACGCCTGACGATCCGGGCGGCGCTCGACGACGTCCTGCGCCTGCACGGCCACCGCGACCGTCCGTCCCGGGTGGGTGAACTCCTGGAGCAGGTGGGGCTCGGCGAGCGCGAAGCGGCGGCCCGGCCGGCGGCACTTTCCGGGGGTCAGCGTCAGCGCGCCGCGATCGCCCGGGCCCTGGCCGTGGAACCCGTCGTGCTGGTCCTGGACGAGGCCGTCTCCGCCCTCGACGTCTCGATCCAGGCCCAGGTGCTGAACCTGCTGGCCGACATCCGCCGGGAGACCGGCATCGGCATCGTGTTCGTCAGCCACGATCTGGCCGTCGTGCGCTATCTCTGCGACGAGGCGCTGGTGCTGCGGCGGGGCGTCGTGGTCGAACGGGGAACGGTTCAGACACTGCTGACGGCGCCCGCTGACCGGTATACGAAGCTGCTGATCTCCTCGGTCCCGCGCATGGGATGGAGTCCCGAGGCGATATCGAAGGAACGGCAGGCGATCCAGGGGCAGTAGGCGGCTGCGCTCAGCCGCCGCCCTACCCCTGACGGCGCGCCGGATCCACCAGGATCCTGAGCCACCGCTCGGTGTGCGCGACATGCTCGGCCGCGTGGTGCGCCGCGGCCGCGGGGTCGCGGTCGGCCAGGGCGGTGGCGATCGCGCGGTGCTCCTCGTCGCTGCGGTGCTTGATGGCCGGGCCCTCGGGGAGCTCGAACACCTGGTAGGCGCGGGCTCGGCCGCGGAACACCGCGAGCAGGGACTCCAGTGCGGTGTTGCCGCCGGTCTGGGCGATGACCGAGTGGAACTCGAAGTCGAGGCGGTAGTGCAGTTCCAGGGCCTCGGGGGTGAAGGGCTCCTCGATGGCCTCCATGGCCTCGATCAGGCCGAACAGCTTGCGTTCGGCCTCGCGGGACAGGCGGGCCGCGGCCTGGCCGGCGACGTAGGACTCCAGGACCCGCCTGATCTCGTACAGCTCCAGCAGGCCCGCCGGCGGCAGCAGCTCGACCGTAAGCGACAGGCTGCCGATGATCTCCGCGGGCTCCAGGCTGGAGACGTAGGTGCCGGAGCCGTGCCGCGGCTCGACGATGTGCAGCGCGGCCAGCATCCGCACCGCTTCGCGCAGCGAGCCGCGCGAGACCTCCAGCTCTTCGCAGAGCTCTCCTTCCAGCGGCAGGCGCGCGCCGGGGCCCAGCCGGCCGTCGGCGATCATCCGGCGGATGCCGGTGAACGCCCGGTCCACGGCCGTTCTGGCCTCCGGTTCGGCGGTCATGGCCACACTCCCTCGCTCGCCGTGTGCTGCCCGAGACATTAAACACCACGTCGACTCTCCGGGAAGTCATTAGATGACTTTGGATCGCCGTCCGATGGCAGATCGAAGCATCTGCTGGTGAGTCGCCGATCGGCCATTGCCTCGCGCACCGCCTGCTGCTAGCTTCTCCGCAAGTCATTAGATGACTTGAGGAAGTCATCTAATGTCTCGCGATCCCAGACGCCCTGACGCCCAGATGCCCACAGATGGAGCCTCATGCGCACCGCCTCCACCGCTCTCCCAGCGCCCAAACCGCTGTCCCTGCCGGACGGACGCCCGGCGGCCGGCGCCTGGACGCTGGACCCCGCCATCAGGCACCTGAACCACGGCTCCTTCGGGGCGGTCCCCGTCGCGGCCCAGCTCGTCCAGGACCGGCTGCGCCGGGAGATGCTGGCCTCGCCGGTGGCCTGGTTCTCCGGCCTGGCCCGGCGCGTGGCCGCGGCGCGCGCCGAGATCGCCGAGTCGCTCGGCCTGGACCCGGACGACACGGTGCTGGTCCCGAACGCGAGCGCCGGGGCCAGCACGGTCTTCGCCGGCCTGACCCTCCCGGCCGGCGGCCAGGCGGTGGTCACCGACCACGGCTACGGCGCCGTCACCATGGGAGCCCGGCGCCTGGCGCGGCGGTACGGCGGCGAGGTCCGCACCGCGCACGTACCGCTCGACGCCGACGAGCGCACCGCGTTCGAGGCGGTGGCCGCCGAGCTGTCGGATCGGACCGCGCTGATCGTCGTGGACCACATCACCTCCCCGACCGGCCGCCGGATGCCGGTGGAGCTACTCGGCGTCGAGGCGGCACGGCGCGGTGTCCCGCTGCTGGTCGACGGCGCCCACGCCCCGGGCCTGCTCCGGACCCCGCTGGCCGGCCTGGACTGCGACTTCTGGATCGGCAACCTGCACAAGTTCGCCTGCGCCCCGCCGGGAGCTGCGCTGCTGGTCGCGCGCGGCCCGCTGCGCGAAGGTCTGTTCCCGCTGATCGATTCCTGGGGCGCCGAAGACCGGTACCCGGCCCGCTTCGACTCCCAGGGCACCCTGGACGCCTCGGCCTACCTCGCGGCGAGCGCCGCGTTCCGGTTCGTGGAGAGCACCTGGGGCTGGGACACGGCGCGCGACTACATGACAGAGCTCGCCGACTTCGGCGCGGCCGTGATCGCGCAGGCCTTCACCGCGCTCACCGGACAGGACCACACGGCCGAGGTCGGCATGCCGGTGCCCGCGCTGCGGCTGGTCCGGCTGCCCGACGGCCTGGCCTCGACCCGAGAGCAAGCCGACGCGCTGCGCGATCGGGTGGGCCGCGAGCTGGGGGCGGCGACCGCGTTCACCGCGTTCGCCGGAGTCGGCTACCTGCGCTTGTCAGCGCATGTCTACAACACGGCCGCTGATTACGAGGACTTCGCAGAACGCTGCGTTCCGGCACTGGCCCAGTGGGCCCGGGCCTAAGCACCACCTGCTCCACAGCACATCGAGTTCCACAGCACATCGAGTTCCACCGCACATCGAGCTCCACCGCACATCGAGCTCCACCGCACATCGAGCTCCAAGGCACATCGAGGCGTATCCCCATCCAGAGAGGAACCCCCCATGCCAGACCTCACTCGTCGCAGTCTTCTGCGAGCCTCCGGCGCCGGCCTGTTCGCCCTCGCCGCGGGCCAGACCCTCTCGGCCTGCTCCGGGGACGGCGGCAGCACCGCGTCCTCCGGCGGCGGCGCGGCTACCGGCAAGATCACCGTGTGGTCCTGGACCACCGCCGCCGCGGCCCTGCGCGGCATAGTCCCGGCGTTCCAGAAGGACAACCCGGGGATCACCGTCGAAGTCCAGGACGTCGGCAACCCGGCGATCTGGGACAAGATCACGGTCGGTCTGGCGGCGGGCGGTCAGGGCCTGGCCGACGTGCTGCACATCGGCTGCGACTACCTGCCCGGCTATCTGGAGAAGTTCCCCGGCGGCCTGGCCGACCTGTCGGCGCTGGGCGCCGACGCGCACAAGGACGAGTTCGCCAAGGGCCTGTGGCCCGTCGTCTCGGGCAAGGACGGCCACGCTTATGCGCTGCCGTGGGAGGTGAACCCGCTGGGCTTCTTCTACCGCAAGGACATGTTCGACAAGGCCGGCATCGACCCGACCGGGTACCAGACCTGGGACGACGTCCTCGCCGACGCGGCGAAGTTCAAGGCCGCCAACCCCGGCGTCTACCTCATCGGCATCGACAAGCCCGCCGCGTCCTCGCCGGACTGCGACTTCCTCCAGTCCCTGATGCAGTTGCAGGGTGCCTTCTACTTCGATCTCCAGGGGAACATCACCCTCGGCTCCGCGCAGTCCATCAACGCTCTGACGGTGATCAAGCGGCTGAACGACGCCGGCCTCGTCGGCGACGCGGCCGGCGACCACGGCTGGAGCAACCTGATGAAGGCCGGCAAGCTGGCCGTGGCGCCGTACCCGGCCTGGGCCGTGCACTACCTGGAGACCACGTTCCCCGACCAGAGCGGCAAGTGGCGGCTCACCAAGCCGCCCGCGGTGACGGTCGGCGGCAAGCGCTCGGCCATCGTCAACTCCACGCATCTGGCCGTCGCCAACAGCAGCCCGCGCAAGCAGGCGGCGTGGAAGTTCGTCGAGTACGCGCTGACCAAGCCCGCGTCGATGAACGCGATGTTCGGTGCCGGAGGCGTGTTCCCGGCCCTGACGGCCGCGTACAGCGACCCGCTGTATCAGAAGCCGGATTCCTTCTACGGCGGCCAGGCTCCGCTCCAGGTCTTCACCGGGCTGCTGACCGACGGCGCCGACGCGACCAACTACTCCGGCGACTACGCCCGCGCGCTCCAGCTGGCCAGCGACGCGCAGGTGCGGGTCTTCCTCAAGGGCGCCGACCCGGCGACCGAGCTGCGCAAGGCCGCGACCCAGCTGGCGCAGCAGACCGGCCGGAAGATCGCCTCGTGACCGCCGATCTCGGCGCCGACCGGGCCGGGCCCGACCTGGTGCCCGCAGTGGTCCGGGTCTCCTCCCCGCCACCGCGGCGCCGGATCTGGACCCGCCGCAAGCTGGTTCCCTATTTCCTGCTCGCCCCCGCACTGCTGACGTTCGCCGTCTTCAAGGCGTATCCGATCCTTGATTCGCTCTGGATCTCCACGACCAGCGGCGCCGGAAACGCCACCCACAGCGTCGGCACGGCGAACTACCAGCGCCTCATCCACGACCCGCTGTTCTGGCAGGCCCTGCGCAACACCTTCGAGATCCTCATCGTGCAGGTCCCGCTCATGCTCGCGCTGGCCCTGCTGCTGGCGCTCGGCGTCAACTCCGCCTACGTCCGCTGGCGCCCGATCTGGCGGCTGGGGCTGTTCATGCCCGCGGTCACCGGCCTGGTCGCCACCGGCGTGATGTTCGGCTTCCTGCTGAACAAGGACAACGGCGCGCTGAACTGGCTGCTCAACGGAGTGGGCCTGGGCAAGGTGGACTGGCTGGGCAGCGGCAGCGGTGCGCGGATGGCCGTCGTCCTGGTCCTGACGTGGCACTACACCGGCTACAACGCCGTCATCTACCTGGCCGGGCTGCAAGGCGTCCCGCGCGATCTGTACGAGGCGGCGATGGTTGACGGCGCCGGGGCGGTGCGCAGGTTCCGCTCGGTCACGGTGCCGGCGCTGCGGCCGATCATCCTGTTCACTGTCGTGCTCTCCAGCATCGGCACGCTCCAGCTGTTCGACGAGCCCTTCATCCTCACCCGCGGCGGCCCCGACAACGCGACCCTGACGGTGTCGATGTACCTGTACGAGAACGGCTTCCACTACTTCGACTTCGGATACGCCTCCGCCATCGCCTACGCGCTCACCCTGCTCGTCGTGATCCTCGGCGTGGCCCAGATGCGGCTGATGGGAGACCGCGAGAAATGAGCAGATCCAGAGTGCGGGGCTGGCCGCTCACGCTCGTGATCGCCGCTGTCGCCGGACTGTGCGTGGCGCCGATCTACTGGCTGGTGGTGGCGGCCACCCAGAAGGACTCGGATATCTTCGGCAGCACGCCGAAGTGGCTTCCGGGCGGCAACCTGCTGGCGAACCTCGAGGACCTGAACGCCAAGATCGGGCTGTGGCGGGTGCTCGGCAACTCGCTGGCGATCGCCACGCTTCAGACCCTCGGTGGCCTCACCATCGCACTGCTGGCCGGCTACGCCTTCGCCAAGTTCCGGTTCCGGGGCCGCACCGTCCTGTTCGGCCTGCTGCTGTCCACGCTGGTGGTCCCGGACCAGGTGATGCTGGTCCCGCTGTTCCGGATGATGATGTCGTTCCACCTGCTCGACAGCTACCAGGCGATCGTGCTGCCGGGCCTGTGCGTGCCGTTCGCCATCTTCATGATGCGCCAGGCGCTGTCCGGGCTGCCCGACGAACTGCTGGACGCCTCGCGGGTCGACGGCGCCGGCGAACTCAGGGTCCTGTTCAGCATCGTGGTGCCGGTCATGCGGCCGTTCCTGGCGGCGATGGCGGTGTTCTTGTTCCTGGGCTCGTGGAACTCCTTCGTCTGGCCGTTGATCGCGCTGCGGCAGCCGGACATGCTCACGCTCCCGGTGGCCCTGGCGACGCTGCACGGCCAGGAGAGCAACACCGATTACGGCGCGATCCTGTCCGGGACGGCGGTCTCGACCGTGCCGATGATGATCCTGTTCCTCGTCCTCCAAAAGCAGTTCATCTCCGGCCTGCTGGCCGGCGCCACGAAGGGATAGCGACCTGTGATCACGACGGAAGTCTGGGAGCCTTACGCGGAACCCATCGCAGGGCCCGTACAGCAGCTCGAGTGCGGCGGGCTCGCCTTCAGAACCACGGCCGAGGAAAGCACCGCGCGGCTCGTCGGCGAGGGAATCATCGAACTCATACTCACCGGCGCCGGACCTGTGCGCGCCGAGTGGCGGTTGCCGTGCGTTGACGTCACCGCGCTGTGGACGCCGGACACGATGGCCGGCAAGGGGATTCCGGCCGCGTGGTCGGCGCCGAAGGAGGTCTCGCTGTCGCGCGGCGCCCCGATCGCGTCCCTGGTCGGAACCGGCGACGTGGGCCGCTGTACCTTCGCCGCGGCCGAGATCGACGTGCTGGCCGCCGGGGGAGTGTTCGAGGAGACGGGAGAGTTCCGGTTCTGGGTGCAGGCGCAGGGCCGGCTGACGCTGCGCGTGGACGTCTCCGGCCGGCACTACGCACGCTGCCTGGCCGACCTGACCGCGTGGTGGCTCGCCGGACGGACCGTGAACATCCCGGCGACGGCGCGCAGGCCCGCGTACTCGACGTGGTACTCGATGCACCAGGACGTGACACCCGAGGCCGTCGAGGAGCAGGCCCGGCTGGGCAAGGAGCTCGGCCTGGACCTGATCATCGTCGACGACGGCTGGATGACCCTGGACCGGGGCCGCGGCTACGGCCACACCGGCGACTGGGAGCCGCTGTCCCTGCCGGACACCGCGGCACACGTCGCGCGCGTCCACGATCTCGGTGTCGAGTACATGCTCTGGTACGCGATTCCCTTCATCGGCAAGGAGAGCACGGTCTGGGAACGCTTCCAGCCTTACGCCCTCAGCCGCGCCGAGTCCCTGGACGCGATGATCGTCGACCCGCGCTACCCGGCCGTCCGCACCTACCTGGCCGACCGGCTGTGCCGCGCGGTCGAGGAGTGGGGGATGGACGGCCTGAAGATCGACTTCCTGGACTGGTTCGCCCGCGAGGCCGCCCCGCCGGCCGGCCCCGAGGCTGACTGCCCGACGGTGTCCGGAGGCGTGGACAAGCTGCTGGGGGAGATCCGCACCCGGATCTCGGCCGTCCGCCCGACCGCGCTCGTCGAGTTCCGGCAGCCCTATGTCAGCCCCGGCCTGTGGCCGCACGTGACGATGCTGCGCGCCACGGACTGCCCGCTCAGCGGCCTGGACAACCGCCAGCGGACCACCGACGTACGCCTGGCCGCCGGCCCGGTCCCGGTCCACGCCGACATGCTGATGTGGCATCCGGCCGAACCCGCGGAACAGGTGGCGTGCCATCTGATCAACGTGCTGTTCGCGGTGCCGCAGATCTCCGTGGACCTGTCGACCTTGACGCCGGAGCAACGCGAAACCCTGGTCTTCTGGCTCGGCATCTTCCGCCGCTACGAGGAGACGCTGCAACTCGGCGCCTTCGAGCCGGCCCGCCCCGACCTCGGCTACCCGCTGATCCGCGCCCACGACGCGCGGGTGCAGATCGTGGCCCGCCACGCCGCCCTGCCGGTGTCCGCCGCCGGCACATGGGACGAACTGCTGGTGGCGAACGCGGACACCGATCCCTGGGTCCGTCTGACCGACGGCAGCGGAAGAGCCACGGCGCTCGTTCGCGATGCGCGCGGCAGATCGGTCTGGGAGGGGCGGGTCGAGCTCGGCGTCCCGGGTGGCGCGATCGTCGAGGTGCCGCGCGGCGGCTTGGCCTACCTCATACGGTGAGCTGCATACAGACCAGGTGCTCGCGGTGGTCCCACGAGTCGGTGATGACGAAGCCGATTCGTTCGTACAAGGCGATGGCCTCGGTCCGCCAGCGCCACACGGAGAGCCGTACGGTACCCACGCCGCTGTCTGCGGCGTGGGCCAGCGCGGCTTCGAGCAGCCTGGTCGCGACGCCACGGGAGCGGAACCCGGGGTCCGTCCAGAGCCGCTTGATCTCCGACCGCCCATCGGCGGCGGCGGTCACCACCAGGCAGCCCACGGCGGTGTCCCCGCTCACGGCGACCAGCACAGCGTCGTCGATGAACGCGGTCCGCGGGTCCGAGACCTCTGCGCGGTATTTGTCCGGCAGTTCGGAGATCTCTGTTGCGGACTCGCCCTTCTCGGCTTCCGTCCGGAGATGGTAGGCGGCGAGCAGCGCTGACAAGCCCTTCTCCACGGATGGGGCCTGGCCGGGCCAGCGGACGACGGCGACCTCGCCTTGATCGAACATGGCCTCAGCATCGCATGGCGCGCACGCGATGGTGCCCCGGCCACAGGATTTCCTTGTGGCGGCCACCAGGACTTTCTGATTCCGGACCGCCGCCGGCGACTGCCACCATCGATCACGGCGCTCGGGCCACGGGGCCGGTGATGACGATGGAAGGACATTGCGATGTCGGAAGTGCAGCGGGACCTCCAGGGCAAGGTCGCCCTGATCATCGGTGGCAGCCGCAACCAGGGTGCGGCGTTCGCCGAGAACATCGCCGCGCGCGGTGCGACCACCGTGATCACCTACGCCAACAACGACGCGGCCGCGCAGGAGACGCTGGTGTCGCTGGAGAAGCACGGGGTCACGGTCGAGGCGATCCGCTCCGACGCCCGGCGCTCGGACGACGTGAACGCGCTGTTCGAGGGCGTCGTGGCCCGCCACGGCAAGCTGGACATCGTCGTGCACACCCCGGGCGCGGTGATGAAGAAGCCGCTGGCGGAGTTCACCGACGCGGACTTCGACCACCTGATCGACCTGAACACCCGCTCGGCGTTCAACACGCTGCGCGCGACGGCCCGGCACATCGCCGACAACGGCCGCTACGTGGTGCTCTCGACGACCCTGACCTCCATCATGACCGGCCCCTACGGCCTGTACTCGGGGTCGAAGGCGGCCGTGGAGCGCATGGTGCTGGCCCTGTCGAAGGAACTCGGCGCGCGCGGCATCACGGTGAACGCGGTGGCCCCCGGCCCGATCGACGACGACTTCTACCAGCACGCTGAGACCCCCGAGTCGATGGCGGCGGCGGCGAACCACAGCCCGCGCGGCCGGCTGGGCCGGCCCTCGGACGTCGCGCCGGTGGTCGGCTGGCTGGTCAGCGACGAGGCGGGATGGGTGTCGGGGCAGACGGTGCGGGCGAACGGCGCGATGTTCTGATCGGTCCGGCGCGGATCGCTCCCGGCACAGGTCCCTCCGGCGCGGATCGGCCCCGCGCGGATCGACCCGTCGTAGATCACCCGCCGGCGGCTATCGTCGGCGTGTGATCGACGACATCAGCCTGCGCAATCTGCGGTCCTTCCTGGTCGTGGCACAGGAGTCGAGCATCAGCCGGGCGGCGGCCCGGCTGCACGTCACCCAGCAGACGCTGTCGCACCAGATCCAGAACCTGGAGCGGGCCCTCGGCGCCACGCTGCTGGTCCGGACCTCGCGCGGGGTGCGCCTGACGGCCGCCGGCGAGCAGCTGACCGCCGGCGGCCGGCCCCTCATGGCCGACGCCGAAACGCTCTACAGCGCGGTCCGCGTGGCGGCCGCCGGTCGCGTGGGCCGTCTGCGAATAGCGACGGCATCGCACCCGACGACCCAGCTCGCGATCGAGCTGGCGAACACCATCGAGGCCGAGCACCCGGGCTTCGACGTCGAGATCCGCACGGTCCTGCGACCGGTCGAGGCGATGGCCGAACTCCACGCGGGCACCTCGGACGCGGCACTGCTGTGGCTGCCCACCGGCGACCCGGACCTGCACACGGCCGCGTTCCGCAGCGACGCGCGGGCCGTCCTGCTGGCCGAGGGGCACCGGCTGGCCGGCCGTCCGTCGGTCACCCTGGCCGACCTGGCGGACGACCCGGTGGTGATCGTGGACGCATTCGGCTCCCCGGCCGTCCAGGCCCACCGCCTGGCCGACCCGCGCCCCGACGGACGGCCGGCGGTGCGCGGACCGGTGGTGCAGACCCTCGAGGACTGCTTGACGCAGGTACGCCGCGGCCACGGCGTATGGTTCGCCCCGGTCGCCATGGCCGAGTGGGCGGTGTGCCCGGGCGTGGCCCTGGTGCCGGTGACGGATCTGGAGCCGGCGGAGCTCGCCGTGGCCTGGACGGATGCGGCGCCGCGCGAGTTGGTGGATCGCCTGGTGCGGGCGACCCGCAGGGTTGTGTGTGGTTGAGCGGGTGAGCCGTTTGTACCGTCAGCAAATGGCTGGCTGCCAGCTGCCAGTTGTCTGCTGTCTGCTGTCCGCTCTCCGCTGTGCCGCGTGCGGCGCCAGCTCGCCGGCGACCGACTCAGGCGATGAGCAGGCGCACGCCAAGCTCTGCCGCGTCGAGATCGACGAGCCCGTGGTTGCGCTCGGCCCACCTCCCCGACGCGAGGTCCTCGGCCAGGCTGCGCACCGCCCGCCGTTCCGCGTCCGCGCCGACCCGGGCCCAGATCGACATACCGCGGCGGATCTCCTCGTCCAGGTACGCCTCGGGACGGCGCCAGTAGGCCTCATAAAAGCCGTCGGCGCAGTCCCAGGGGATGAGCACCGGCTCCACCCGGGCCCCGATCGAGTCGGCCAGGTCGGTCAGCGCGGGCCGGCCGATGAGCAGGTCCGCGCGTTCGGGTACGTAGTCGCGGTCCAACCAGAACGTGTCGAGGGCGCTGAAGTCCTTCGTGAACACCACCACGCGGCGTGCGACACGGCGCATCTCCCGCAATCCGGCGAACGGGTCCTGCCAGTGGTCGATGGTGGCGAAGGCCATCGCGGCGTCGAAGGACTGGTCGGGGAACGGAAGGCTCTCGGCGAAGGCGTCGATGCACGGAGCAGCATCCGCGGGACGCTGCGCCCGCATGACCGCCGAGGGTTCCACCGCGGTGACATCGCGGTCGCAGGGCTCGTAGGAACCAGTGCCCGCACCGACGTTCACCACAGTCTGCGCATCGCCGAGCGCGGCCCAGAGCTGCGCCGCGATGCGCGGATCGGTGTGCCGCGTCGTGGAGTAGGTGGTTCCGATGGTGTCGTACAGCTGCGCACGTGACATCAGGCTGCCTCCGTCTCATAGGCCATCTCACACTCAACCACGCGGCATACCCACCTGCTCGAACGGCTGCGTCAGCTTGAGCTTCCGCAGCCGCACGGCCCAGGCCCGCTTCTCGGCCGCGGTGAAGCGCTGCGGATCGACGACGCGGGCCTGCGACTCCTCGGAGACCTCGTGCGAGACGCCGTCCTCGCCGAGTCGCAGCCACGCCTCGCGGCGCGCGCTCCAGACCGGCAGGAAGCGGCGCCAGTGCTCACCGCCGTCGATCGACGACTCCCAGACCAGCGCACGGCACAGCCGGCCGGTGACGGGATTGCCGAGGTAGGACTCCATCCAGTCCTCGTATGTCAGCGTCCGTTGATCCTTCATGAGCTGCTTGAGGCGGAACCGCTCGGCGTAGACGACCGTGCGCAGGCTCGCTGCGACGCTCGCGGCATCGTGGAGGTCCTCCGCGCGCACACCTGACGGCTGCGTGGACAGCCGTTGGCCTGTCGGGTGGACGTAGAACAGGGTGACGGTGCCGTCGGCGTCGAGCTGGATCGTCGCCGTGTAGCCGTGGCCGAGCTCGATGACGCGCAGCCCGTCCCGGTCGAGATCGAAGGTCTCGGCCTGCCATTCAGGGACGTCGGCGCGCGAGAGGTGGGCCTCGTCCAGCGTCCGGTCGAGTTCGCGGGAGGCGGCCCGGCGGACGTCGCCGAGCTTCGCCTCCGCCCTGATCCGCCGCAGCGCCGGCAGCGCGCGCTCACCGCCGATCCCGCCGAGCGCCTCGACCGCGGTGACCGCGACGGAGCGGTACTCCCGGCCGCGCCCCGGCTCGCCGTACAACTCGGTGATGCGGATGAGCAGCGGGACGGCGTCGGCGGGCTCGGTCAGCCCGAGCGCCCACACGACGCTGCGCACGAACGGGACGCGATGGTCGGCCCGCGGGTCGTCGAACGGCGTCTCGCGCAGCGCGATCGCCCGCAGAGCGCCGACGCCCGCGGCGTTGTCGGCGAGCAGCGAGGCCATCTGCTCGCGCCAGGGAGCTGGCGGCATCAGGCCGTGCAGGGTGTCGCAGAGGTCGAGGACCTGCCTGACGGCCGGTGCGTCGGCGGCCTGGCCGAGGATGTGCCGCAGGGCTTCGTCCTGGTCCCAGTTCGGGACGGCGACCGGCTTCGGGGCGGCGACCGGCTTCAGGAGGTCGACCGGAAACGGGACGGCTTCCTCGATGCCCAGCCGTGGCTCACGTCCAGACGATGCCGACACCGAGCCGCTCGTCTTTGGTTGGGAACCAGCCTCCGCGCCCTTGCGCCGGAACAACTTCCCGAGAAGACCATCCTGCCCCATTGCCCGCCCCTGATCCCGAGTCCGCCACCACAGCGTACGAGCAATCGCCATCGCACACACGGCGATGCCCCTGGCAGATCGTGCTGCCAGGGGCATCGCTCAGCTGTACGGCTCAGCTCTATAGCTCAGCTCTATAGCTCAGCTGTATCGCTCAGCTCTATCGCTCGGGGGCGGCGCCGCGGGGTCGGGCCCGGCCGGCGCGCGCCGGGTTACTTCTTGGCGTCGGCCTTCGCCGGCCGGGTCTGGCGCTCGGCCTCGGCCTTGCGGCGGGCGGCGGCGATCTGCAGGCGGGCGGTCAGGACTTCGGCGTTCATCGTTGACTCCTCATGGATCCATCGGATCTTTTCTCGCTTCGCCTCCCATTCTAAGGCATCCGACGGCTAGCCTTGACCAATTAAAGGTGAACGCTGTCACAGAGGGCGGATTCAAAAGTTTCCCGGGCCGCCCGCGGCGGTTCAGCCGAACCGCAGCCGCCCGACCGTGTTCGGCGTGAGTTCCCCGAACCAGATCGACCCGGCCTGCTCGGCCTGGACGTCGCAGGGGTACGACGCGGACGACGGCGCCCACCACGCCCGGGTCCGTCCGGTGGCCGGGTCGATCATGCCGATCTGGTTGCCGAGGCCGGCGGCGGTGGGAAAGGCCAGCGCGAAGTACATGTCGCCGTCGCTGCCCTGGGTGATCGGGCCGGGCAGCGGCAGCGGGTTGCCGAGCGAACCGTGGACCAGGTCGCCCTCGACGGTGTCGAGCAGGCCGCCGACGCTGAACAGCGGGTACTCCCGGATCGCGCCGGTGGCCGGACTGATCCGGGCGATCTTCATGCCGAGCGACTCGCTGACCCAGATCGAGCCGTCCCTGGCCGTCCACACCCCGACCGGGAAGGACAACGCCGTCGGCATCGTGTACCGGGTGAACCTGTGCGTGAACACGTCGAGGGTGACCACAGCGTTCTGCTGCGGCAGATCCATGACGACGGTGTTGCCGGGGCCCGGCTTGATGATGCCGAACAGCGCCTGCACCTGCCCCAGGATCTCCCCGGGCACCGGGTACTCGGCGAAGGAGCGCGTCGCGGGGTCGAAGCGCCCGATGGCGTTCAGGCCGCCCAAGGTGAACCACAGCGCGCCATCCGGCCCGGCCGTGATGTCGTTGGCCAGACCCAGCCCCAGATGCAGCGGCAGGCCGAGGGCCGAGGTGTTCAGGGCGTTCAGCCAGGGCAGCTGGAACTCCTGCATGCTGCCGTCGGCGGTGTTCACGCGCAGCAGGGCATTGCCGGTCACCTCCGGCATCCACAGACCGCCGTCCGGACCGATGGCCATGCCACCGGGTACCGACAACGGCATCGGCGTGTTGTATTCAGTGAACGTGCCCGCCGCCGGGTCGAACCGCGCGACCTGACTGCTCAGATACTGCTCGACCCACAGCTTTCCACCGCCGTCGAAGTGCGTCTCGCACACGCCACTGAGCGGGATGGACGGCAACGGGCCGTACTCGGTGACCGGGCCGTCCGCCGACGCCGGCACGATACCGGCGGCCGTGACCACCGCCCCGACTCCGACGCGGGCGAGGGTTCTGCGGATCCGCTTCCGGAAACGTGCCGATGCAGCCATGATTGCTCCCGAAATCGGTCAAAGTGGGCAGAGAGAATCCTCCTCCACGCGACTTCTGATTCCGGCGACGACACGCGACGGGATCGCATTATGATCACCTCGTCCGCAGCTGCCGGCCCGCATGACTCCGCCCCTTGGGAGACCTGAACTATGAGCGTGGCCACGAGTGCGGCATACCCGGTCCCGGACGCCCGGGCCGAGGTCTTCGTCGGCCGCCACCGTGAGTGCGACCTGCTCGCTGCGTGTGCGGGGAAAGTGCGCGACGGCCAGGCGTGGCTGGCCGTGGTCGAGGGCGAGGCCGGTATCGGCAAGAGCGCCCTCGTACGCCGGCTGGCCTCCTCGCTGGAGGACTTCACCGTCCTGTGGGCCGCCGGCGACGCCTCCGAGACGGACCTGCCCGGCGGCGTCATCAGTCAACTGATACGGCGGGTGGACCACGACCTGGCGGCGCCGTTCCCGCTGCTGGCGCTGCATGGCGCCGGCGTGGCGTCGGCCAACGCCGTTGCCGGGCAGCTGCTGCTTCTGCTGGGCGTGCTGCAGGAGTCCAAGGGGCCGGTCGCGATCGTTGTCGACGACGTCCACTGGGCCGATCAGCTGTCGGTGCAGGTGCTGGGATTCGTCCTGCGCCGGCTGTGGGCCGACCGGGTGTTGACCGTCCTGGTGTCGCGATCCGAGGAGGAGGACACCGTCGGGACCCTGGACCGGCTGGTCCGGTCCCTGGAGCGGGCCGTCAGCGTCGAGATCGGCGGGCTAGGCGAGGACGACGTCGCGCTGGTGGCCCGGCGGCTGCTCGACGTGCGCCTGGCTCCGCAGCTGGTCGAGCGCCTGCACAGCTACACGAAAGGCCATCCCCTCTACCTGCGTACGGTCCTGGCCGAGGTGCCGGTCCAGACCCTGCGCGACGAGACGGCGCAGCGCTGGCCGGCTCCGCGCACGCTCCGAGCGAGTATCAGAACCGTGCTGGAGCAGCTCCCTGCGGACTCCGTGGCCCTTCTGGAGGCGATGGCGGTGCTGGCCGCCCGCCTGCCGCTCGCGACCGTCGCGCGGGTCGCCGGGACGCCCGATCCGGCCAAGGCGCTCGGCCCGGCGTTGCGGGCCGGGCTGGTCCGCTGGTGGCCGGAGGAATCGCAAAGCCCTGTCACCCTGGTCCACGCCCTGCAGCGGGACGCCGTCTACGACGCGATCGACCCCGAACGCCGCCACGCCCTCCACCTCGCCGCCGCCGGCGTGGTCCCCACCGGCGCGGCCTGGGCGCACCGGGTCGCGGCAGCGGTTTCCGTCGACCCGGGGCTCGCCGCCGAGCTGGAACAGTCCGGGACGGCCGAGGCCGCCGCCGGGCGCAACGCCCTGGCAGCCACCCGCCTGCAGTGGGCCGCCGAGCTCTCCGAAGCGCGCGCGGACCGGGAGCGCCGGCTGCTGACCGCCTGTGCCCAATCGCTGCTCACCATGCGGCCGGTGGCGGCCATGACGATGCGTCCCCAGGTCGAGGACTGCGCGCTGAGCCCGTTGCGCGGCTGCGTTCTGGGCGTCATGGAGATGCTCTCCGGACGCTTCCCCGCCGCCGAGGCCCGCCTCACCGAAGCCTGGCGCGAAGCGCTCGCCGAACCGGAGCCGGGCTGGGTCGCGGTCCTCGCCGGGACGTTCCTGGCCACCATCATGATCCGGGACGGCCGGGGCGCCGAGACCGCCGAGGTGGCCGCCCGGACCCTGGCCGTCGGCGATCTCGACCCCGCGACGACCGACCTGACCCGGACGATGCTCGCCACCGGCGTGCTGTGGGACCAGGGGCCGCGCTCCGCGCTGCGGCGGCTGGACCACCTGCCCGCCGAGGCCACCGAGGCGCCGAACGACCAGCTCGACTCGCTGGCCACCCGGGGTGTCTGCAACCTGTTCCTGGCCCGGATACCCGCGGCGCGCGCCGATCTGGCGGCGGTGGCGCTGCGCGACCGGCAGGGCGCCGGCTCGAAACTCGGCCATCTGTCGCTAGCGCTGCTGGCGGTGGCGGAATACGTGGCGGGCGACTGGAACGCCGCGGAGTCGGCAGCCGATCGGGCGCAGACGATCGCCGCCGCCCAGGACCACGTGTTCGGCGACGCCGCCGCCGGGTTCGCGGCCGTGTGCGTCCTGGCGGGCCGCGGGCGGTGGGACGAGGCCCTGGCCCAGATCGACACCCTGGACCGGATGAACCGGGCCTTCGGGTCGCCGGCGGCCGAGACGGTGTTCTGGGCGATGGCCGGGACGGTGCTGGCGCAGGCCCGGGCGGACCCCGCGGCCATGCTCAGGTCGTTGGAGCCGTTGCTGGATCGCGGGACCGACGGCGCGCAGGAGCGGATACGCCTCCGGTACAAGCCTTTCTGGCTGTGGCAGCAGTCGCTGCTGGCCGAGGCGTTGATCGGCGTGGGCGAACTCGAAGCGGCGGAGCAGGCCATCGACGCACTCGTCCGGGAACACGACGGCACGGGCTACCTGCGGCTCGTCCTGGCCCGCCTCGGCGGCCACCTGGCTGAAGCACAGGAGCGGCCGGGCGACGCGCTGGCGATCTACGGACAGGCTGTCGCCGAGGCGGCCGAGGCGGCCGAGACACCCGCTGCCGACGACGACGACGCGCCCTTCTTCCGCGCGCTGCTGGAACACCGGTATGCACGACTGCTCGTGGCGACCGGCTCGGGCTCCCGGCGCGAGGCCGCACGCTGGTTCAGATCCGCCCACGACCGGTTCAGCGCGCTGCGCGCCACGCCGTTCCTCGAACGCTGCGACGCGGACCTGGCGGCGATCGGCCTGACCGCCCTGGGCCGGACCAGCAGCCGCGTGCTCGCCCTGACCGAGCGGGAGCTGTCGGTGGCCCACCTGATCGTCGACGGGCGCACGAACCAGGAGGCCGCGGCCGAGCTCTACGTCAGCCAGAAGACGGTGGAGTACCACCTGTCCAACATCTACGCCAAGATGGGCATATCGTCGCGCCGGCAGCTCGGCGAGGCGCTGCGGACCGAGTAGCCGCAGCCCTCCGGAGGAGCGGACTAGGGTCGGACCCTAGGGTGCCGGAGGGCCTCTGGTTGGTTCCCTGGAGGGGATGGCCGACTACTTCCCCGCCGGAATCCGATCCCGCCGGGTTCCGCTCACCGGCCGGGGCGAAGAACTGCGGGCGCTGACGGATCTGCTGGCCGGCGTGCGCGAGGGCATGAGCTCGGCGCTGGTGCTGGTCGGCGAGGCCGGCGTCGGCAAGACCAGGCTGCTGGACCACGTGGCCGAGACGGCGGCCGGGGTGCACGTCGTGCGCGCGGCCGGCGTCGAATCCGAGGCGCGCCTGGGCTTCGCGGCCCTTCACGGCCTGCTGCGTCCGTTCCTGGACGGCCTCGGCGCGCTGCCCGCTCCGCAGCGTGAAGCCCTCGCCTCGGCGTTCGGGATGCTCGCCGGGCCGCCGGCGGACCGTCATCTGGTCGGCATGGCGACCCTGACCCTGCTGGCCGGAGCGGCCTCGGCACAGCCGCTGCTGTGCCTGATCGACGACGTGCACTGGCTCGACCGGGAGTCCCGCGACGCGCTGGCGTTCGTCGGCCGCCGCCTCGGCGCCGACGCGATCGGCTTCGTGCTGGCCGGCCGCGAGGAACCGGCCGGGCTGCGGGCCTTCGAAGGGCTCACGGTGTTGCCGGTCCGCGGTCTGGGCGAGGCCGACGCGCACGAACTGCTCGCGCTGTTCGTCGCCGGGCGGCTGGACCCGGCCGTGGCCGCGCGCATCGTCGCCGATACCGGCGGCAATCCCCTGGCGTTGATCGAGAGCATCGACGCGCTCAGCCCGGCGCATCTGGCGGGGACCGCGCCGCTGATCGGCCCGCTCCCGGTCGGGGACAGCCTGGAGGCCCACTTCGGCCAGCTGGTTGAAGGATTCCCCGAAGAGACCCGGACCTTCCTGGTATTGCTGTCGGCCACGCCCCCGCAGGACCCGCTGCTGCTGTGGCGCGCCGCCGCCGAACTCGGCGTGCCCGCCGAAGCCGCCGACGCCGCGATGACGACGGGCGTCCTCAAGCGCGGCCCGCTCATCGAGTTCCGCCACCCGCTGATCCGCTCGGCCGTCTATCGCGGAGCCGACGCAGCCGAACGCCGCCGGGTCCACGCGGCGCTCGCCGCGGCCAGCGATCCGGTCCGCAGTCCCGAGCGCCGGGCCTGGCACCGCGCCGAGGCGACGATCGGGCTCGACGACGAGGTGGCCGGCGAACTCGACACCGCCTCCGAACTCGCCCGCGCCCGAGGCGGCTACGCCGAGCGGGCCGCGCTGCTGGCCAAGGCGGCGCAGCTGTCGGTCGCCGGCCGGGGCGTCCGGCTGGTCGAGGCCGCCCGCGCGCACCTGATGCTCGGGGACCCGGCCGCCGCCAAGGCGATGCTCGACCAGGCCGAGCCCTTCCTGGCCGCCGACGATCCGGTGCTCCGGGCCCGGGCTATGCAGACCAGGGCCACGACAGACATCTACTTCGAACGGATCGGGGGAGTGCTGCCCCGGATGCTGGACGCGGCCGACATCGTCGCCGGCGCCGATCCGGCCCTGGCCCGGTCGATTCTGATGGAGGGGCTTCTCGGGGCCCTGTGCGGGGATCCCGATCCGGTCGCGCCGAAGAGTTTCGGTGCGGCGGTGCTGGCTTCGCCGGCCGTGCGGTCGGTCGCACCGACCAGTGCGGACCTGCTCCTTCAGGGTTTCGCTCTGCGCGCCGACGGCGACTTCCCCCGGTCGGCGCCGCTGTTGAGGGCGGCCTTGGCGGCCATGGGCCGAGACCGCGAGGTGATCGAACAGGGCGTTCGCCCGGCGACGCTGGCCCTGTACACCGCCGAGGAAGTCTGGGACGACGTCGGCGGGCACGAGGCCGCCGTGCTCGCCGAGGAGAACGAGCGCCGTGTCGGCGCGTTGGGCGCGCTGCGCTTCACGCTGGTGGTCCGGTCCTCGTGGGAGCTGCGCGCCGGCCGGTTCGCCGCGGCCACGGCGTGCCTGGACGAGGCCGAGGACCTCGCGGCCGTCGTCGGCGAGCCTGTGCCGGGGCCCGCCTACCGGGTCGAGCTGTCGGCGTGGAGCGGCCAGGAGAGGCAGGCCCGCGCCGCCGCGGACGAGCTCGTCCGCGGCCTGGCGAGGCCCTACGCGAACGGCGGGCTGGAGGACTGGGCCCGGAACTGCCTGGCTGTGCTGGACATCAGCCTCGGGCGCTACGCCGAGGCCCTGTCCTGCGCCCGCGTGGCATTCGAGAACGACAACGCGGGGGCCGCGCACCGGGCCCTGCCGGACCTCATCGAGGCCGCCGTGCGCTGCGGCGACCACCGGACGGCGAAGGACGCCCTGCGCCGGTTGGCGGAGCGCGCGCCGGCGTCCGGCACGCCCTGGGCTCTGGGCCAGCTGGCGCGCGGCAGGGCCCTGATGGCGGACGACGACCAGGCCGAGGCCTTCTTCGCCGAGTCCGTGGCGCAGCTCGGCCGCGCGCGGATCCGGACGGAGCTGGCCCGGACCCACCTGCTCCACGGCGAGTGGCTGCGCCGGCGCAGGCGACGCGCCGACGCCCGGGCCGAGTTGCGGACCGCCTACGACATGTTCGCGCAGATGGGCGCGGCGGCCTTCGCCGAACGCGCCCGGGTCGAGCTTCTGGCGACCGGCGAGCGCGCCCGGAGCCGGACCGGACCGGCCGGCCACGATCTGACCCCGCAGGAGCGGCGGATCGCCGGGCTGGCGGCCTCGGGGGCGACGAACTCCGAGATCGCGACCCGGTTGTTCATCACCCAGTCGACCGTCGAGTACCACCTCAACAAGGTGTTCCGGAAGCTGGACATCACGTCCCGGCGGCAACTGCGCACGGTCCTTCAGTGAGCTCGCGGCAGGCGCCGTTCACCGCTTCCGTGCCGTCGCACGCTCGCGGCTGACGCCGCCCCAGACCCCGTGCCGCTCACCGGATTCCGCGGCGAAGCGGGCGCACTGTTCGCGGACCACGCAGCCTTGGCAGATTTCGCCGGCCGCCCTCTCCCTCTCCATCCGAGCCGTGCCCCGCTCGCCTGTCGGGGAGAAGAACCGGGCGCTCTCCAGGCCACGGCAGGCCGCGGACTGCTGCCAATCCCAAAGTGCGGCGAGTGGCCGCGTCCTCGCCGGCTTCACGTATCGCGCCCGCGCCGCAGGATCTCGGCGATCTCGATGGCGCGGCGGGTCTGGAACTGGACGGCGGCCAGCTCCAGCTCGCCGGGCGGGATCGCGCCGTTGTCCGAGATGTGGCTGGCGCCGTAGGGGTTGCCGGCCTGGAACTGGATCGGGTCCGCGTAGCCGGGCGGGACGATGATGCAGCCCCAGTGGTAGTAGGTGTTGTTCATCGCGAGGATCGTGGACTCCTGGCCGCCGTGCGCGGTGGCGGTGGAAGTGAACGAGGATCCGATCTTGTCGACGAGTCGGCCCTGGCCCCACAGCGGTCCGGTGGTATCGATGAACTGCTTGAGTTGCGCGGCCGGCAGCCCGAAGCGGGTCGGCGAGCCCAGGAGGATCACGTCGGCCCACTCCAGATCGTCCAGGGCGGCCTCCATGATGTGTTGGGTGGTCGCGACATGCTCGGACCAGCCCTCGCTCGTGGCGATCGCCTCATCGGGCGCGAGTTCGCGGACCTTGCGCAGCCGTACTCGGGCGCCGGCCTTCTCAGCCTCCGTGGCCGCGGCCTTGGCCAGCTTGAAGACGCTGCCGGTGGCCGAGTAGTAGATGACTGCGACGTTGACGGGGGTTTCCATGAAACGCGGTCCTTCCAAAGGAGTACAGGTGGTGCGGGGCCGCACCGCCGATCGGCGCTGCGACCCCGCGGTAGTGCCGGTCGAGTGCCTCAGCCGGTCGCGTCGGCGGCCTCGACGATGAGGTCCTCGGCCCGGTCGGGGTGGGAGACCATGACCGCGTGCGAGGCGTTCGGGACGACGACCGTGTGGGCGCCGGCCCGCTTGGCCATGAACTTCTCGGTCGCGGCCGGGATCGCCTGGTTGGCCCCGGCGACCAGGTACCAGGACGGGATGGTCTTCCAGGCCGGGACGCCGCTGGCGCCCTGGAGGGCGGCCAGTGCCACCGGGCGCTGTTCGGCCGCCATCAGGTCGGCGGTGGACGCCGGGACGTCCGCGGCGAAGACCGCGCGGAACTTCGTCTGGTCGACGTATCCGTCCTCGCCGCCGCCGCCGGTGACCGAGTACGGCCGGACGACCAGCGCCGCACCGAGCTGGCTGCCCGGGTTCATCCCGGTCAGCCCCAGCGCGCTCTCGCCCTGGTCCGGGGCGAACGCGGCGATGTAGACCAGGGCTTTGACATTGGCGTGCCCGACCGCGGCGTTGGTGATGACCGCGCCGCCGTAGGAGTGGCCGACCAGGATCACCGGTCCGGGGATGGTGCTCAGGATGCTGGAGACGTAGGCCGAGTCGCTGTCCAGTCCGCGCAGCGGGTTCGCCGCCGCGATGACCGGGTAGCCGTCGTGTTCCAGGCGGGTGATGACACCGTTCCAGCTGGAGGAGTCGGCGAAGGCGCCGTGGACCAGCACGACCGTGGGCTTGGGGCCGTGGTGCCTCGGCGCGCCGGCCGCGCTCTGTCGGCCTGCCGGGATCGGCGGATTCGCCGGCGCGGCCGAAGCCGAGGCGACAGCCGGGACCAGGAGAGCCGCGACAGCCAGCACGGCCGGCAGCGTGGCCCGCTTGCGGGCCCAGCGGTGCGGATGCGCCGCCGAGGGCGGGGTTTCAAGCATGGTTCTGCCTTTCTCCGTCTCAGGCGGTCGGCGGCGGTCCGGCGACGCGCAGGTGGAAGGGGTCCGCGGAGGCGAGGATGCCGCCGATGTCGAAGGGCGCGGGCTCCTCGTCGAGGCGGGTCGCGGGCGTCCCGTTGGCGCTGAACCACTCCTCGATGCGCGAGGGGCTGAACACGACGGCCAGCCGGGCGCTCTCCGAGCGGACCAGGTAGCTGTGCGGGACGCCGCGCGGCCCGTGCGCGATCTGGCCGGTGTGCAGGTCCAGGCGCTTGTCGTCGACGAAGAAGGAGACCTCGCCGTCCAGGACGATCCAGACCTCGTCCTCATCCTCGTGGGCGTGCAGCGGGGGCGCGTGGCCGGCGGTGTCCAGGAACTCCATGACGCTCAGGGCGCCGTTGGTCCTGCTGCCGGGCACCAGGAGCCGGCTGCGGCCACCGAGGAACCAGAAGGGTTCGGATTCGGTGCCGGGGAACGTGTCGTCGGGGAACGGGGGGAGCATTTACTTGTCTCCCTTCAGGAAGGTGAGGAGGATCTGCGCCATCTCCGCCGGGTGTTCCTCGTACATCCAGTGGCCGGAGTCGGGGACGACGACGCCGGTGACGTTCTTCGCGTACTTGCGGACCTGGTCGGGCACGAAGCTGCCGAGGCTGCCCGAGGCTCCGATCGCCAGCACCGGCATGGTGAGCTTGGTCTTCTGGTAGACCGCGTCGTTGGCCATGTCCTGCGGCAGGGTGCGGAACCACTGGAAGCTCGCTTCCAGGTGTGCGGGGTCCTTCAGATAGCTGGAGAACACCGCGATGTCGTTCGGGGTGACGGCGCCCTTGACGACTTCGAGGTCGTCGATGAACTTGCTCGTCCACAACTCCTCCCGGCCGGTGATGAGCTCCTCGGGCAGGCCGTTGGTGAGCGCGAAGAACCCGAAGTGCCAGGCGCCGGGGCCGTCGGCGGTGAGCGAGGGGAAGGTGTAGATGCTCGGGTCCGGGATCGGTGCCTCGCTGAGCACGAGCTTGGTGACGTCCCGCGGATAGGCGGCGGCGTAGGAGTAGGCCACCATCGTTCCGATGTCGTGGCCGACCAGCCGGATGTCCTTGTCGTGCCCGATCCCGACCAGCAGGCCGTGGATGTCGGCCGCGAGGTCCTTCTTGTCGTAGCCGGTCGCCGGGGCGTCGCTGCGGCCCGCGCCGGGCAGGTCGGGGGCGATGACCGTGTAGTGCGCGGCGAGCGCCGGCATGACGTCCCGCCACTCGTACCAGGTCTGCGGGTATCCGTGCAGCAGGACGAGGGTCGGGCCGTGGCCGCCGATCACGTAGTCGATGCCGGTCGTGCCGACCCGGACCTTGTGCTCGCTGAACCCGGCCGGCATGTGTTCGCCCGAGGACGCGGCCGGCGGGGACGTCGTGGCCTGCGCGGTCCCGGTGCTGATCGTGGTGGCGGCCAGCCCGAAGGCCGAGGCCACGGCCAGGGTGAGCATGACGCCCGGCCGGAAGACGGCATGGAGGTGCTTCACAGAGTGCTCCAGAGGGTGTGAGACGGGTGTTACAGGGTGCTGATCAGACCGCCGTCGATGACGACGTCCGAGCCGGTGATGTTCGCGGCCCGGTCGCCGGCCAGGAACAGGACGACGTCCGCGACCTCCTCCGGCCGGGTGAACCGGCCGGTGACGGCGTCGCCGGCGGCCTGCTCGGCGACCGCCCCGGCGGTGCTGCCGGTGGCCTTCGCGACGGTCGCCGCGACGCCCTCGTCGGCCAGCCACAGGCCGGTGGCGACCGGTCCGGGGCTGACGGTGTTGACGCGGACGCCCCGCGGGCCGACCTGCTTGGACAGCGCCTTGCAGAAGTTGGACAGCGCGGCCTTGGCGGCGCTGTAGTCGATGACGAGCGGGTCGGGCAGGAAGGCGTTCACGGAGCTGACCGTGACGACCGCCCCGGCGCCCCGCTCCACCAGGTGCGGCAGTGCAGCCCGGGTGGTGCGTACGGCGGCCAGGAAGTTGACGGCCAGCGTCGCGTCCCAGTCCTCGTCGGTCACCGCGAGGAAGCCCTCGACCCGCGGCCGGACCGCCCCGACGTTGTTGACCAGGATGTCCAGGCCGCCGAAGGCGAGGACAGCGGCCGCGACCAGTTCGGCCGGGCCGTCCGGCGCGGTCAGGTCCAGCTCGACCGCCAGGACCCCGCCGCCGGCGACGAGTCCCTTCAGCTCGGGGGTGATCTCCCGGGCGCCGGCCACCACCCGCGCGCCCTCGGAGACCAGGGCTCGGGTCACGGCCAGTCCGATGCCGCGGCTCGCGCCGGTGACGACCGCTGTCTTGCCGGTCAGATGCAGGTCCATGCTCACATCCCCTGCCGGCGCAGCCAGTCCAGGGCGGTGCCGGCGACCTCGCGCCAGCCGCCGTCGATGGTCAGCGAGTGCCCGCGGTCGGGGAAGTCGGTGATGTCGGTGACCGCCTCGGAATGCCGGTACTGCTTGAGCGTCGCGCGGGTCACCGCCTCCGGGACGGTGTGGTCCTTGCCGCCGGTCATGAGCAGCAGCGGGCCGCGCGCGGCGTTGGCGGTGTCGACCTTGGCCGGCGAGTGCGGGTTGAAGTTCGCGGCGGCCGCCTCGAACAGCGGCCGGCCCGGGGCCGGCATCGTCCAGCGCTCGTACAGCGCGGAGGACTCCTCGGCGGTCAGCGCGTTGCCGAAAGCGAAGCGGAACTGCTCGGCGGTCAGTGATACGGCGCGGTGCTTGTTCGCCGGGTTCTTGAACACCGGCAACGTGGCGCGCAGTGCGGACAGCGGCAGCGGGAGCACGCCCTTGATCTGCGCGGCGTCGATCGCGACCGCGGCGGCGGCCAGGTCCTGGCCCAGCAGCTTCTGCGCGATCATGCCGCCGAAGGAGTGCCCGATCAGGATGGGCGGGACCGGCAGCCCTCTGATGATCGCGGCGTAGTGCTCGACGACGTCGTCGATGCCGTGGTCGGCGATGCTCTCGGGGTTGGCGCGGGCCTCCTCGACGGTGTCGGGGTCGCCGGGCCAGCCTGGGGCGGACGGATCGTAGCCTTCCTGCCGGAACAGGTCGATCCACGGCTCCCAGGACGTGGCGTGCAGCCACAGTCCGTGGATGAACAGGACGGGGGTCGGAGTCGTCGGTGTGGTCATGGCGAAAGCACAACACGCGGGGTGTGGCCTTCGAACCGTGGAAAGACCCCAGTCCTGCGGGACCGCAGCTTGATCAACTATGCTGGCGAACTCGGCGGCGTGGCGCCGACCTCTTCCCTTCAGGGAGCTTTGTGGCACTGGTCGGGCGGGCGGCGGAGACGAGGCGGATCAGGAGCCTGATCTCCGATGTCCGCGAGCGGGGGACCGCTCTGGTGGTCCGCGGCGAAGCCGGCGTCGGGAAGTCCGCACTGCTGGACTACGCGACCGGACGCGCCAGGGCTTCAGGGCTGCGGGTGTTGACCACGTCCGGTGTCCAGTGCGAGACGCACCTTCCCTACGCCGGCCTGCATCAGCTGCTCTATCCGATCCGCGACAGGATCGCCCTGATTCCGCAGCGGCAGCGCGCGGCGTTGGAGGCGGCGCTCGGCGGCGCGGAACCGGCCGCCCCGGACGTCTTCCTGGTCGGGTTGGCCGCCCTGAACCTGATCGCCGAGGCCGCCGAGACGACCCCGGTCCTGGTGGTGGTGGAGGACTCGCACTGGCTGGACATCTCGACCTCCCACGTCCTGGCCTTCCTCGCCCGGCGGCTGGAGTCCGAGCCGATCGTGCTGCTGGCGGCGGCGCGCGACGGGTTCTCCTCGTCGCTGGTCGACTCCGAGCTGCCCGAACTGGTCCTGGCGCCGCTCGGCACCGAGGCGGCGGTGGCCCTGCTGGACGCCCACGCTCCCGACCTCGAACCGGCGCTGCGCCGCCGGGTGCTGGCCGAGGCCGCGGGCAACCCGCTGGCGCTGACCGAACTCCCGCGCACCGCGGCCGCGATAGCCGAGGGCGCCCCGACGCCCGGCTCCTGGATCCCGTTGACCGAACGGCTGGAGCGGGCTTTCACGATCCGCCTGTCCGGACTGCCGGAACCGACCCGCACGCTGCTGCAGATCGCGGCGCTCAACGACAGCCCCTCGCTGACCGAGACGATGAGCGCCACGGCGCGCCTGGCCGGCGGCGAACCCGGAACCGGCGATCTGACAGCGGCGGTCGCCGCGCGGCTGATCGACGTGGACCGGGGCGAGATCCGGTTCCGGCATCCGCTCATGCGCTCGGCGATCCACCAGAGCATGAGCCTGCCGGAGCGCCACGCGGCCCACGCGGCGCTCGCCGACGTCATCGCCGACCAGGAAGACCGCCGCATCTGGCACCGCGCCGCCGCCACCGCGCTGCCCGACGAATCGGTCGCCGCCCAGCTTCAAGCCGCCGCGGTCCGGGCCGAACACCGCGGCGGGATCGGCGCAGCCGTGATGGCGCTGGACCACGCCGCGCGGCTCAGTCAGGACCCTGCGTCGCGGGCGGACCGCCTGCTGCGGGCCGCCGAACTCGCCGTCGAACTGGGCAGCCGAGAAGCCGTCGGGAACCTTCTGGACGAAGCCTCCCGGTGCGATCTGACGACGCAACAGCGCGCTCGGGTGGTCTGGCTGCGCGGCGGATTCGACGAGGGCCTGCGCGGCCGGACCGCCGACACCTGGGCCCTGGCCGGACTCGCCGAGACGGTCGCCGCCGACGGCGACCGCGACCTGGCCGTCCGCATCCTGTGGAGCGCGGCCCAGCGCTGCTTCTGGACCGAGCCGGGAGGCCGGGCCCGGCAGCACGTCGTCGACGTCGCCGAGAACCTGGGGCTGGACGAGCACGACCCGTGGCTGCTGGCCATCCTCGCCTACGCCGCCCCGATCGATCGCGGCGCGGTGGTGATCGAACGGCTCAACCGGATCGCGGCCACCCCGGGCCGCGACGCCCGCATGGACCGGATGCTGGGGACCGGGGCGCTCATGGTCGGCTCCTTCGACCTGGCCCAGAAGCTGTCGGCGGTGGCCGCGGCCGGGCTGCGGCCGCAGGGCCGCCTGGGACTGCTGGCCCGCGCGCTCGGGGCCGAAGCCTCCAGCGCCGTGCAGCTCGGCGATCTGAGCGTGGCGATACCCGCCGCCGAGGAATCCGGCCGGCTGGCCCGCGAGACCACCCAGCCGTTCCTGCACGGCCTCATCCGCGCCATCGAGGCCGCGATCGGGGCGCTGCGCGGCGACCTGGACCGGGTCAGGGTGCTGACAGCGCGGGCCGAACAGGACGGGCTCCCGGTCGGCGCGCGGCCGGTCCTGGCCCGGGCCCAGATGGCCCGCGGCCTGGCGGCGCTCGGCGCGGGCCGGTTCGACGAGGCGTACACCCAGCTGCGCCGCCTGCACGATCCGGCCGACCCCTGCTACCAGGTGGCGCTGCGCTGCTTCGCCATCGCAGACCTCGTCGACGCCGCCGCCCACTGCGGCCGGGGCGCGGCGATCGCGGACATCATGCGGGAGATGGAGTCCGCCGCGCTGAAGACCCCGTCCCCGGTCCTGCACGCCGGGCTTCGCTTCGCACGCGCGCTGCTGGCCGACGACACCGAAGCCGAACAGTTCTACACGGCCGCCTTGAGCGCCGATCTCACGGGCTGGCCGTTCATCAGGGCCCGCACACAACTGGCATACGGCGAATGGCTGCGCCGCCAGCGCCGCGTCGCCGACTCCCGGCCGCACCTGCGTGCCGCCCGCGAAACCTTCGACGCGCTCGGCGTCATCCCGTGGAGCGACCGTGCCCGGCAGGAGCTCAGGGCCTCCGGCGAGACCAGCCGCAGCCGGAACCTCGACGCGCGCGACCAGCTCACCGCCCAGGAACTCCAGATCGCGCGGATGGCCGCGAGCGGCCTGACGAACCGGGAGATCGGCCAGAAGCTCTATCTCTCGCACCGGACGATCAGCACGCACCTGCACCGGATCTTCCCCAAACTGGGGGTGGCGTCGCGCTCCGAACTGGCCTCGTCCCTCAACCTGTCCCCTGACCTGCTCCAAGACGCCGACTTCGGGGACGGGATGACCGTCACGTGACGCACGCGAGGCCCGCCGCCGGCCTTCTACCCTCGGGCCTGTGAGCACTCCGGAACCCTCTGCCCGCCGACGCACCGACCAGCGATACCAGGCGTCCGAGCCGTCGCGGTTCCTGGGCCGGGACGAGGAATGCCGGGCCGTCGACGAGCTCATCGCGCGGGTCCGTGAGGGCCTGAGCGGCGTACTGGTGATCTCCGGCGAGGCCGGCATCGGCAAGACCCGGCTGCTGATGTACGCCGCCGAGGCCGCCGGCGACCTGCAGACGGCGCGCGTGGCCGGGGTCGAAACCGAATCCCAGCTCGCGTATGCCGCGCTGCACCGGCTGCTGCTTCCCTTCCTGGACCGGCTCGACCGGCTCCCCGATCCGCAGCGTGAGGCGCTCGGTTCGGCGTTCGGTCTGCTCGCGGCCCCGCCGGCGGACCGCTTCCTGGCCGGCCTGGCCACCCTCACCCTGTTGTCCGAAGTCGTCCTGGACGGGCCGCTGATGTGCTTCGTCGACGACGTCCAATGGCTGGACCGCGAATCACTGGAAGTCCTGGCCTTCGTCGGCCGGCGCCTGCACGCCGACGGCGTCGGCCTGGTGCTGTGCGCGCGGGACCGGGAGCCCGGCCGCACCTCGCCGACGCCGATCGACGGACTGCCCGCGCTCGGTCTCACCGGGCTGTCCGACGCCGATGCGGCACGACTCCTCGCCTCGGTGCCCGTCGCTTCGTCTGCCGCACAGCTCGCGCTGCGCAACGACTCCGTGGTCTCCCGCATCATCGCCGAAGCCGCGGGCAACCCGCTCGCCCTCAACGAGTTCGCCGCGGACCTGACCGGCGGCGCCGTGCCGCCGACGCCGCTGCCGCTCGGGCCCAGGCTCGAAGCCCACTTCCAACGCCAGGTCGACGCGCTGCCGCAGGAGACGAAGTCACTCCTGCTGCTGCTGTCCGTCGCGCCCTCCGACGATCCGGTCGTCCTGTGGCTCGCGGCGGGGACGCTCGGACTGTCGGCGCAGGCCCTGGACCCGGCCGTCGCCAACCGGATCCTCACCACCCACCCCCACCCCGGCTTCCGCCACCCGCTCATCCGCTCGGCGGTGCACTCCGGGGCCGCGCCGGGCGAACTACGGCGTGCGCACCAGGCGCTCGCCGAGGCGACCGACCGCGAGGCGGCACCCGACCGGCGGGCCTGGCACCTGGCCGAGGCGGTCGTCGGCCTCGACGAGGACGTCGCCGCCGAACTGGAACGGGTGGCCGAGCGCGCGAGGAGCCGCGGCGGCTACGCCGCCCAGGCCATCTTCCTGATCCGGGCGGCCGAGCTGACCCCCGATCCGCGGGCCCGCGCCGAACGGTACTTCACCGCCGCCCAGGCCCATCTCGTCATCGGCGACACCGCCATGGCCCAATCAGTGCTCGACCAATCCGTGCTCGGCCAATCAGCGCTCGACCGATCCGAAGCCGATCCGGGCACCCCGACGGCGCGGGCCACGGCGCAGCGCCTCCGAGCCGCGATCGAGTGGCTGCGGGGCCGCGCCGCGATGGCCCCCTCGATCCTGATGCCGGCCGCCGCGGACGTCCTGGCGGTCGACCAGCGAGTCGCCCGGGACATGGTGTTCGAGGCGCTTGCCGCCGGGATGATGACGCGGGACCGGACCGTCGGCATGACCTTGGAGGAGTTGGCCCGCCAGATACTGGCGATGCCGTGGAACCGTGCGGCCCCCACGCTCCCGGACCTGGTGATGGACGCGTACTGCACACGGATCGCCGAGGGGTACGCGGCGGCGGTCCCCAAGCTCCGAGCCTCGGTCCGGGCCCTGCTGACCGGCGATCTGGTGGAGACCGGGATGCCCATCGCGCTGATGGCCTACGTCGGCGCCGAGGACCTCTGGGACGACCGGGGCTACGGAGCCGTGATGGCGCGCCTCGCGACCGTCGCCCGGGCCCAGGGAGCGCTTCAGTCCCTCGGCGTGGTGCTCTATGCCTTGGCCGCCAGCGAACTGTGGGCCGGCCGGTTCGTCGGGGCGCAGTCGTGCTACGACGAGGCCGACGAACTGGCACTGGCCCTCGGGACGGTGCCGAAGGGGCCCTCCCACCGCGTGGAGCTGCTGGCGTGGCAGGGCCGCAGGGCCGAACTGCTGGTCGGGACCGACGACGCGCTCACCAGGTGGGGCGGCCAGCTGGGATTCGCGGTGATGGCCGGCAACGCCCACCACGCGCTGACCATCCTCGAGCTGGGCGCCGGGAACTACTCCGAAGCACTCACCTGGGCCCGGCTCGGATACGAGAACGACGTGCCGGGACAAGGCAATCTCCTGCTTCCCGACGTGATCGAGGCCGCGGTCCGCGCCGGCGACCCGGCGACGGCCTCGGCGGCGCTGGCCCGGCTGACCGAACGCGCACCGCTCAGCGGCACTCCGTGGGCGCTCGGCCTGCTGGCCCGTTCCAGAGCCCTGATGGCCGACGACGAGCACGCCGAAGGGTTCTACGAGGAAGCCGTGAAGCACCTCGCCGACACCGTGGTCGTCACCGACCAGGCCCGGACCCACCTGCTGTTCGGCGAGTGGCTGAGCAGCGTCGGACGTCGGGCTGAGGCGCGGGCACAGCTTCGGAAGTCCTACGAGATGTTCACCGACATGGGAGCCGCCGGCTTCGCCGACCGGGCCCGCAACGGGCTGCTGGCCCTCGGAGAGCAGGCCCGCACGCGCGGCGCGCGCGCCGATGTCGATCTGACGCCGCAGGAGAAGCAGGTGGCCGCCCTGGCCGCCGGCGGACTCACCAACACCGAGATCGCCACCCGGCTGTTCATCACCACGTCCACCGTCGAGTACCACCTGAACAAGGTGTTCCGGAAGCTCGGCATCACGTCCCGCAGGCAGCTCTCCGAGGTCCTCGGCGGGGCCGTCGGCGCCGCCTGACTCTCCTCAATACTGGGGTGTTTCCAGGATATGAGTTCTCTTGCAGCGGTGGTGGGGTGACGGCAGGCATTCGCGCCGCCACCGACCCGAGGAGACACACGACGGACTTCCGCGGCGACCTCGCCAAGTTCACGATCCCGACGCTCGTCATCCACGGCGACTCCGACGCGGTCGTCGCGTTCGAGACCAGCGGGGCCCGGACCTACGAGGCGATCCCGGGATGCCGCCTCGCGCTGATCGCCGGCGGTCCGCACGGCGTCAACGCGACCCACACCGCCGAGTTCGACGCCGCGCTGCTGGACTTCCTGGCGGGGTGAGAATGCGTGGCGCGCCGACCGTTCGGCCGGCGCGCCACGAACCTCGTTCTCTTGCCGACTGTGTCAGCCCAGCGCGGACACCTGACCGGCCGTCAGGGCCGTCGGGAAGATCTGGACGCCGTCCAGGCTCCCCGGCCAGAAGTCCACTTGCTGCGCACCGAATTTGGCGCGTCCTATAGCGATCGGGCCGGTCGCCATGTCCGCCGGCGAGACGGTCGTCGTGCCGGCGAGCGTGCCGTTGACGTAGATGGACATGGCGTTCGCCGACGCGTCCCGGACGCCGACGATGTGGTACCAGGTGCCGGTCGTCGGAGACCCGCCGTTCGCGCCGGTGTTGCCGACGGCTCGCGCGTTGGCGTTGCTGAACGCGAACCGGTCGTCGGCGGAGTCGTACTGGAGGAAGAACACGCTGTTCACCGTGCCGTCCTCGCTGACCGCGGTGGCGAACGCGCCCTTCTTGCTCAGGTTGACCCACGCCGCGACGGTGTAGCTGCCGCCGCTGTTGAGCAGCGGTCCCTGGGTCTGCGCGTACTGGTCGGTCCCGTTCAGCTGGAGCCCGCCGCCGTTCGGTCCGGAGGTGGTCCAGGCCGCGCCGTTCGACAGGGCAGCGTCATTGCCGTTGCCCGACGTGTCCTTGGCGACGGTGCCGGATCCGTCGGTCAGCGGCCAGGTGCCGGCCTTGCTGACGACGTTCTGGCCGCAGTCGCCGGCGCTGCTGCCCGCCGCGATCACCTTGGCGTTGGCCGCCGCGACCTGGGCGACGTCCATCTTCGGCTCGCGGCGGTCGTAGGTCCACAGTCCGTTGACCTCGCCCTCCACGTCGGTCAGCTGGGTGTAGACGCTTCCGGAGAGTTGGCACTGGGCCTCCACCCGGACCGCGTCGGCCGTCTGCACGAACTTCTGCGTCAGCTGCGTGGTGTCGGCGGCGCCGGCGTAGTTGATGAAGCCCTGATCCCAGTCGTGGGCCGGGATGGCGAGTCCCCAGCCGCCGTGCTCGCCGTCGATGGCGGCGCGGTTGTCGGCGGTGTCGGGCTGCGGGTCGGCCGGGCCGGTGTAGGTGTGCCAGTCGATGACGCTGCCGGCGCCGGTGTCGGTGTTCACGCTGCCGCAGCAGTTGAAGCCCGACTCGGCGTCGACGAGCCGGCTCGGGTCGTCGGCGTGGACCTGCGCGGCGGCGAGCTTGACCTCGCTGACCGCGTTGGACACGGTGTTCCGGTCCAGGCCCCAGCCCTCGTTGTAGGGCTCGAACGAGATGATCGAGGTCTCCCCGCGCAGGTCCTCGACCATCTGGTGCAGCTGGGACCGGAACGCGGTGTCGTCCGCCGGGGTCGGGGTGTATCCGGCGCTCATCGACGGCATGTCCTGCAGCACGAGCATCCCGGTGGTGTCGGCGTCGTAGTACCACCGCGCCGGCTCGACCTTGATGTGCTTGCGGATCGCGTTGAAGCCCATTGCCTTGGTCTCGGTGATGTCCCACTTCAGGGCGGCGTCGGTCGGCGCGGTGTAGCTGCCGTCCGGCCAGAACCCCTGGTCCAGCGTCGCGTCGACGAACGTGGGACTGCCGTTCAGCAGGATCTTGCTGACCCCGTTCACCGTCCCGACGCTCACGGTGCGCTCGCCGAAGTACGAACCGACCACGTCCGGCACGGACCCGTCGGCCAGGATCACCGTCGCGTGATACAGGAACGGATCGGACGGCGACCACAGGTGCGGATTGCTCAGCGGGATGGTGAACGGGGTGTTCGCCGTCCCGGTGCCCACGGCCACGACCCGCCGGCCGTCGGTGATGGCCACGGCCACCCGCCCGCCGGCCGAGGTGCCGCTGACCGCGTCCACGGTGACCGAGGCGTTCGCGGTGCTCGGCGCCTTCGGCAGGTTCGGGGTGAACACCACCTGGTCCAGACGCTTCGCCGGGGTCGGCTCCATCCACACGGTCTGCCAGATGCCGCTGGACGCCGTATAGAAGATGCCTGACGGATCGAGCTGCTGCTTGCCCTGCGGCTGGTTCGGCGCGTCGGTGTTGGTGACGCCTACGGTGATCTGCTGCGGACCGGAACCCTTCAGAGCCGCGGTGATATCGGCGCTGAACGGCAGATAGCCGCCGGTGTGCGTGGCGACTTGGACGTTGTTCACCCAGACCGTCGTCTGATAGTCGACGGCCCCGAAGTTGAGCACGACCCGCTGACCGCCGACGCGCCACGAGGCCGGGACGGTGAACGTGCGCCGGTAGAAGGAGTAGTCGTAGTGCTGCTGCACGCCCGACAGCTCCGACTCCATCGGATAGGGCACGACGATCGAACCGGTGAGGTGCGCGTTGGCCGCCGGCGGCGTCTGGACATCGGTCGCACCGGTGCTCTCGGGCAACCCCTCGAAGCCCCACTTGCCGTTGAGGGACTGCCACTGCTGCCGCGTCATCTGCGGACGCGGGTAGTCCGGCAGCGGGTTGTTCGGGTCGACCTGCGACGCCCACGGCGTGGTCATGTTCGCCGTCGAGGTGTTCGCCAGACCGGAGTAGAACAGCGGCACCGCCGAGCCGTCGGCGTAGGCGGCGCCACCGGTGCCGTCATAGCCGACAGTGAGATCGGTCCAGGTCTTGTAGAGCGGACCGGCCAGGACGACCACGAGCGTCGCGGGATCGGTCGGATCCAGCGCCGCCGAGGAGATCGGGAAGCCGCCGACGCTCAGGTGAGAGGTCGCCGCCGACGGCCAGGCGGCCAGCGGCTTGCTGAACGTCATCCGGACCTGTGTGCCGTCGGTCGAGAGCGAGGCGTTCGTCAGGGTCGGGACGTAGCCGGGCGGCAGGGTGAAGGCTGAGGCGGGGACGGCCGCCATCGCCTGGCCGGGCGGAGCCCAGGACAACTGCGCGGACGCACCGCCGAAGTCCTGGAAGTACTGCGCCTGAAAGGCATGCTCGCCCGCGGTGAGGTTCACGGTGGCGGTGACCGGGACGTTCCAGTCGTCGACCCAGTGGTCGATGACCGAACTCCCGTCGATGCTCATCCGGAAGCCGTTGTCCCCGTACCACTGGAAGGTGTAGCTGCCGGCCGTCGGTACGTGGATGACGCCGGACCACTGGATCCCGGCGTCGGTGCCGCTGCCGGCGAACTGCTGCAGGCGGGGCAGGAGGTTGGAGAAGTCGATGTTCGGGTCGACGATGGTGTTCTTCACCGGGCCCAGGGTCCAGTCGCTGCCGCCGGGGGTGCCGGTGGCGGGGCCGTATTGGGCTTCGAGGCCTGGGTATTCCGTCGTGGTGGTCGCGGCAGCGGATGTGTTCGCCGTCGTGCTCGATGCGGTGGCAGCCGGCACGCACAGGCCGACGATCACGGCGAGTGCCATGAGTACCGCCGGTATACGCAGCGGTCGACGGTGGGGCTTGTGGGGTGGCCGATAGCGGGGGATGGACATCAGGCTTCTCCTCCCGAGCCAGACGTAGCTGGAGTCTCGGATCAGCGTTCTGTCGTGCTGTGTTCGGCTTTTACAACGTTGCATCGGACGTCAGCGAACAACTTCGAACACAAGTCGTCAAGGACTCTTTACCGTGTCTTGACTCGGCCAGCTAACAAATAGGTTGATATGAGACTTTTGAGACAGTCGACTTCTGTGATAGGAGAGGGGGATGCACGGACGGCCGGAAGACGAGGAGATGCTGCCCCTCGACGAAGGCGGCTTCTACCGAATCCTCTACACGTCGCCGATGCGAATCTCCCTGCCGCACGGAGAGCGCCCCCTGGCCAGCTCGATCTTCTACGCGTTGACCGAGGAACAGCCGATCGGGATGCTGCATCGGAACCGCAGCGACATCATCCACTTCCTGATCGACGGCGGCCCGATCGAATACCTCACCTACTCCTCCGACGGAGTGCTCTCCCGCAGTCGCATGGACGAAAGCGAGCGCTTCCTCCTGGTCCCCGGCGGTGAGGCGAAGGCCTCCAGGCTCGTTGACGGGGCCACGTACGGCAGGGTCGCGGAAGTGGTCGTCCCCGGCTTCGACTATGCCGACCGCGACTTCGTCACCGAGGAGGAACTGTGGTCATTCCCGCATCTGGTCGACGTTCTGAGTCCTTTCCTGGCCCCGGCGCGATGACCGTCGGCGCCCACGGCCTCGCCGACAAGGCGTGCCTCATCACCGGAGCGGGCAGCGGCATCGGCCGCGCCACCGCCGAGCTCTTCGCCCGGCTCGGGGCGCGGGTCACCGCCGCCGACATCGTCCCGCAGGGACTCAGCACGCTTCAGCGGGCCTGCCGCGACGCCCTCCACGAGGTGGTCACCGTCGTCGGCGACGTGTCAGTTCCCGATGACAACCGCAGGATGACCGAGGCGGCGGTCGCCAGCCACGGCCGACTGGACGTCCTGGTCGCCAACGCGGGCATCCTCCCGCTGTCCGACATCACCGAGACCACACCCGAAGACTGGGACCGGGTGATGGCCGTCGACGGCCGTGGCATGTTCCTCAGCTGCAAGAACGCCATCGCCCAGATGGCCGCCCAGGAAGGCGGCGGCTCGATCGTCTGCGTCTCCTCCATCTCCGGAGTCGCCGGCCAGGCCAGGCAGGCCGCCTACGGACCGGCCAAGTTCGTCGCCACCGGACTGACCAAGCACCTGGCGGTCGAGTGGGCCGCGCGCGGCATCCGCGTCAACGCCGTGGCTCCCGGCACCATCCGCACTGAGCGCGTCATGAGCCTTCAGGACGAGCCCGGCGGACCGGAATACCTCGAGGACATCGCCGCCCTGCACCCCATCGGCCGACTCGGAGAACCCGCGGAGGTCGCCCAGGCCATCGCGTTCCTCGCCTCGGATGCCGCCTCCTTCATCACCGGGGCCGTCCTGCCCGTTGACGGCGGGTACCTGGCCCAATAGCGGCGGCACGGCGGCACGGTGGCACGGCGGGGCGCCACCGCAGTCGCGGGTGCTGCCGGGCAAGCTTGGTCCCATGACGAATCCCGACGATGTCGCACCCGCCACCGCCAGGTCCGCGGAACACGCCGACCTGCTCGCCGCGCTCGCCAGCCACCGTGGCCTACTGCGCCGCACCGTCCGCGACCTCACCGACGAGCAGGCGCGCGAACGCCCCACCGTGAGCGAACTGTGCCTCGGCGGCCTGATCAAGCACCTCGCCGAAATGGAGCGGCGCTGGACGCGCTTCGCGACCGGCGGCGCCGAGGCGATGGAGAGCGTGCCCATCGATTGGGCGCACCAGTTCCGCATGCTGGAGGGCGAGACCCTGGAAGGCGTGCTGGCCGACTTCGCACAGGCCGCCGCCCAGACCGACGCCTTCGTCGGCACGGCGGACCTCGACCGAAAGTGGCCCCTGCCGTCCGCGCCGTGGTTCGAACCGGGCGCCGGCTGGTCGATCCGCATGGTGGTGCTGCACTTGATCGGCGAGATCAGTCAGCACTCCGGCCACGCCGACATCATCCGCGAGTCGCTCGACGGTGCGAAGACGATGGGCTGAGCGAGCGGGGCCCGATGGGCTGAGGCGAGATCTTCGCCGGCGCCGACCAGCCTCCTCCGGCCGGCCCGGGCTTAGTGGCCCTGGCCGGAACCTGGTCGGCGCAGATGGACGCGCGATCGTCCTCGCTGAGCCCAGCGATCTCCAAGATGCGCTGGATCATCGCGTTCTTCCCGAGGGCGCGCAGTGCGGGTTGCTCCAGGTCCTCGTTCAGCCCGGCGCCTGCGGTGCGCATCTGCTGGTAGCCGGCGAAGAAGGCGGCGTCGTCGTAGAGGGCAGCCTCGGGATCCATGCTCATTCATCCTCCAGTTCGGTTGCACGGCCGGCGACGGCGCGCGCCGGGCACCAGGCACCAGGCACCGGGCGAGGGTGACCCGGCGCGCGCCGTCCCGATGTCAGGCCGCTGCTGCTCGCCGGTAGGCGGCCAGGTCGCCGACCGAGATCAGGGGGAGTTCCTCGCGCGCGGCAAGCTCGTGCAGATGGTCCAGCCGGGCCATGCTCCAGTCGGGTCTGACGATCTCGCAGATGGTGGTCACGCCGGACAGTCCGGCCAGGCGGGACAGGTCGACGGCGGCCTCGGTGTGGCCGTCGCGCTCCAGCACGCCGCCGCGGGCGGCTCGGATGGGGAAGATGTGGCCGGGACGCGCGAAGTCCTGCGGTCGGCTCGCCGGATCGGCCAGTGCCTGCAGCGTGCGGGCCCGCTCGTCCGCCGGGATTCCGGTCGTGCCGCCGGCGATCAGGTCCACCGAGACGGTGAACGCGGTGTCGTGCAGGCCCGTGTTCTCCTCGACCATCTGCGGGAGGTCGAGCTCGGCGCACCGCTCGTACGGGAGCGCCGCGCAGACCACGCCGGCCGTGCGGTCCAGCAGATACCGGATCGCGCTCTCGTCGGTGTGCTCGGCGGCGACCATGAGGTCGCCCTCGTTCTCGCGGGATTCGTCGTCGAAGACGATCACGAAGCCTCCACGGCGGAAGGATTCGATCGCCTGCTCCACGCGCTGCAGGCGGTCAGTCGAGCTCAGTTGTGCTGTGGTCATGTGTTCTCCTGCGGTCCCGGTCGGCCGGGTGACGGGAGATCGCCCGGCCAGCTGAACTGGTCTGCGAGAGAACGCGGCCATGGGCCGGGCGATACGCGCACGCGCGTGGCCCGACCGATGGACGGCGTATCTGAACGTTGAGGTACCTGAGAACGGCTCGCACCCCATCGACGGACGCCGTTCCGGGGAGAAGCGAGCACAGCCCCACCCGCACGGCATCAGACAAGACACCGCGGGTCGGACAGCGGATCGCCGCGCACTGCCTTCCATCCGGACTTTAACCGTCGGTCCTGGAGTTCCACCAGGTCAACCGGCCGATGGCTTCGGCCGGGTCGCGGACTTTCACCGCCGGTTCGGAATTTCACCGACCCCGGAGCGCGCGAACACTCGAGGGGATCATTGCACAACCCTCCCAGAGCGTCGCTGTGTTCCCCGACACACGAGACATAACTGACGCGCGCCCGACAGGCTACTGACTCAGCCCCTTGACGGGCTGGCGCAAGATGGTCTTGAGCTTCTCGGGGGCGGTCTTGCGCGCATCCGAGAGGTAGATTTCGTGGTGCAGCCCCGAGGCCTGAAGGCCGTTGGCCGCGAGGTAGGTGTGGTGCAGTTCGTGGAGCACCGGGGCTTCATCGTCGTAGGGCCCGGTGTGCAGCAGTTGGGCACTGGGTCCTTCGTGCAGGATGTGGTGCCGGACCTGCGAGATCGCGGGGAGCTTCTTCTTGGCCAGCGCGGTCTGCTTGGCGTCCTCGATCATCTCCTCGGTGATCCAGGACGGCATGCTGATGAGCATGGTCCAGTTCCAGGAGTCCTTGGCACCCGTGGTGAAGGCTTCATACTGATCGGCCCACCACAGGCCCTCCAGCGGGGCCACGACGAAGTCGCCGCCCTCGCCGCGCTTGCTGGCGAATTTGAGCGTGTAGGCGACGCTGTACAAGGCCTCGACCGCGCTGGCGTATTCGGGCGCGGTGTTCGGGTTCCCCTTGCCGTCGATGGCGATGAACTGCTGTTGGGGAACGTCGACGACAGCCCACGTCGTGTTCTTCGGTGCGTAGATGTCCTTGTGTTCCCGTTTGACGTCGTAGGGCGCCATGCGTGCCTCTCCTCCTGAACCGTGCGTGTCACTCAGCGAGGCTTGGTACCGAGCCAGCCAGGCCTGCTCCGCTGTGAGTTGACCGAGGGTGTAGTCGAAGATCGCTCGTACGAACTCCGGGGCGTGGGGTTGTTCCGACGCCGCACGACGGATGTGCTCGACCCGTTCGGTCAGCGCGCGGGAGCGGCGTTCGAGGGCCCCAAGCAGCCGCCCGTCGTCGATGGCCGGCTGGTTGGCCAGCCCCACCAGGACGCGCGGGAACACCGGATCGGGCCGGGCGATGGCCTCCTCGGCCGCGGCCGCACAGGCCTGTCGCCCCTCCGCGGTCGCGACGTATACCTTGCGCGCCTTTGCGTTTCCGGACTGGGACGGTTCGGCGTACTCGATCAGGCCTCGTTCTCGGAGCCGCGTGAGCAGGTAGTAGATCGAACTGAAGCCGATCTCCGTCCACTCGCGCATTCCCCGCTCGGTGATGACCACCTCCAGCTCGTATCCGTGTCGAGGCTGCTCGACCACGAGGCCGAGCAGCGTCAGTTCGGCGGAGGTCAGGTCCGAGGCCATGGGTCTATTCTAGTACTAGAATAGAACTGTTCGAGTGCCCGGCGTCGGCACTACGCCAGGCACTCGGCGACTGTCCCGTGCCGCGCTGGAAGAACGTGGCCGGAGTCCGTCGGCTGGGCTCTCAATCACGTTCTGACCGCAGCCCCGCTGCCGGATTCGCTGTGTGTCACTGTCCTGCGCGACAACCTCGCCGCCCACCCCGAAGCCTTGCGGGAGGGGCCGCTGCGGGGGATGGCGGCGGACGTCACGGCCGCCGCCCGGGCGATCGACGTCCCGATCACGGTGGTGGTCGGCGAGAACGACGCTGTGGAGCCACCGCATGTGCTCCGGCAGCACCTGCTGCCGCACATCCCGCACGCGCGGCTGGAAGTAGTCCGCGGCATCGGCCGTCTACTGCCCCTTGAAGCACCTGGCGCTCTCGCGGAGGAGTTGCGTAGCCGGGTTCGCAGTCACGCGTAGTCGGTCGCGGGGGTCGTGGCATAGCGGGGCATGGTCTCGGTGGCGGCATCCTGCATCGAGGCGCCGGCGGACACCGCCTCGCGCATGTCGCGGAAGTACTGCACGTACAAGTCGGGGGTGAAGGTGTTGACCATCACCAGCGGCTCGTCGCCGGGGTTGGCGAAGGTGTGCGGCGCGCCGGGCGGCACCATCACGAAGGTTCCCGGCGGGGCCTCGTAGTCGTCGGTGCCGACGGTGAAGCGTGCCGTGCCGGAGACGACGTAGAACCCTTCGTCGTGCTCGGCGTGGCGGTGTTGGGGCGGGCCGGGGCTGCGCGGGGCCAGGGTGATCTCGGCGACGCCGAGGCGGTGGCCGGTGGTGGCGCCGTCCTCCAGGATGCGGAGGCGGGCCGGGCCGAGGTCGACATGCTCGCCGTCGTCCGGGGAGACGACGGAGACCGGGACGGTCATGGTGCTCCTGGGCCGGGGTTGGTGAGGGTGGACTCTCATGAGAGTACTCCGACGGCTCGCTTTCGTGCAAGTTAACTCTTATGATGCAGGTTGACTTGCTGTTATCACGTTCCGTGCAGGAGGCTCCGATGAGCACGACGTCCCCCCAGGCCGCGAGCGGCCGCGTGAACCAGAAGCGGCGTACGCACGCGGCGATCGTCAAGGCGGCGGCCGATCTGATGCTCACCGGCGGCGAGGTCACGATGCCGGAGGTGGCCAAGGCCGCGCTGGTGTCGGAGGCGACGGCCTACCGTTACTTCCCGGACCTGGCCAGCCTGCTGGCCGAGGCGATGGCCGACACCCTCCCGGACCCGGCCGAGGCCTTCGCCGCGGTGGGGAACTCGATGGGGGAGTCGGTGGGCGACCCGGCCGACGCGGCCGAGCGGGTCGGGGTCGCTGCGGAGCACCTGGCCCGCCTGGTCCTGGCTCGGGCCGGGGCGGTGCGGGCGATGATCGCCGCGACGATCGTGCGTCCGGAGACCGCGGTGCGCCGTCCGGGCCTGCGGTTCGCGCTCATCGAGCAGGCCCTGCAGCCGTGGGCCGACAGCCTCGACGGCGAGACGTTGGAGAACCTCAAGCGCGATCTGTCGATCGTCATGGGTGCCGAAGCGCTGTTCTCGCTGATGGACCTGGGCGGTTTGGGGCCCGAGGACGCCGTGGCCAGCGTCGTGCGCACGGCGACCACGCTCACGCGGGCCGCGTTGGGGGAGTAGCTGACCCCAGGCTTTGCGAGAGTCAACTCTCACAATGAGAGTTCGCACTTGACCTCTGTGCGCGAGGGCTCTATCTTCATGAGTGTCAGCTCTCACGAAGAACTCCGAAGGACTCCCCATGAGCACTCCGACAACGGCTACCTCCACCCCCGCCACCCGCACCGTGACGATCGCGACCGGCATGCCGATCACCCTCACCGAGTTCGGCACGAACACCGACGGCGCCGCCGTCCTCTACCTGCACGGCGGCGCCGGCCCGCGCACCATGCTCGGCCTGGCCGGCGCGCTGGCCGAGCACGTGTACGGCATCGTCCCGACCCACCCCGGCTTCGACGGCACGCCGCGCCCCGAGCGCTTCGACACCATGGCCGACCTCGCCGACGCCTATCTGGACCTGCTCGACGAGCTCGACCTGCGCGGCGTCATGGTGATCGGCAACTCCGTCGGCGGCTGGATCGCCTCGGAGATGGCCCTGCGCGACAACCACCACCGGATCGGCGCCGTCGTCCTGATCAACGCGACCGGCATCAAGGCCGCGGGGAGCGAGCAGGTCACGGACGTCCGGGGGATGGCCCCCGCCCAGATGAGCCAGCTGTCGTTCGCGAACGCCGCCTTCCGCCCCGACTTCGCCTCGTTCACCGACGAGCAGCGCGCCGCGACCGCCGCCAACCAGCAGACCCTGGCGGTCTACTCGGGCGAGGCGTTCACCCACGACCCCAAGCTGCGCCGCCGCCTGCACCGCATCACCATTCCGGCGCTGGTCGTCTGGGGCGAGGGCGACGGCATCTCGCCGCTGGAGTACGGCCGGGACTACGCCGCCGCGTTCGGCAACGGCCACTTCGCCCCGATCGCCGACGCCGGCCACTTCCCGCAGATCGAGCAGATCGGCGCGACGCTGGGTGCCATCGGGAACTTCGTCGACACCGTGGTCAAGCCTGAAGGGGACTGACCGGGGTGCTGCCGGGGGCCGGTCTGTTCAGGTCCGGGCGATGCTCTCGTCGAGAGCATCGCCGCGCTCTGTCAGACTGACTGGCCGATCATGGTCACGGTCTGCCACCCGGTACTGACAGTGACTGGCGATGTCACGATCGGATCACGGATACCGGGCGCCGTAACCCCAGATCGGCCTCGATGGGATCAGTCAGTGTGACCGCGATCGTCGCCGTCTGAATCACGGGGGGAGACCCGGCCATGTCGGCTCTTTCGAAACGCACCATCATCATCGCCACAGCCGTCGTCGCTGTCGCCACGGCCGGCACAGCGGTGGCGGTGAGCGGCGGCTCGGGCGGAGCCCACAAGACGACCGCCGCAGCCGGCGCCACTCCCACCGCCGCGCCGCCGACCACCCCGACCACCCCGACCATCCAGGCCTCGCCGGCCACCTCGGCGACGGAATCGGCGGGCGCCACGAGCACCACGAGCACCACCGGCGCGTCCGGGTCCCCGACACCCACCGCGGCGACCCCGACGTCCGGTGCGGCCGGCGCCCTCGGTGCCTTCGCCGACGACGGCACCACGCCCCTGACCGACTTCCCGAGCCTGGTGAAGTTCAGCCAGGCGCTGGGCAACGCCTCCCACGTCGTCACCACCATTGACCCCGCGTACCAGCGTGCCGCCGCGAGCGCCGTCTCGGCGAAGCCGCTGTCGGGGATGGTCGTGCTCCAGGCAGACACCGGCAAGATCCTGGCCATGGCCAGCAACGGACCGGCCGACCTCGCCTACCACGCGGCGCGTGCCCCGGGCTCGACGTTCAAGGTCGTCACCGCGGAGGCACTGCTGCGCGGCGGGATGACGCCGGATTCGCCCGCGCCGTGCCCGTCGAAGGACAAGACCTATCCGATCACCAACGACGAGACCAGCACCGTCAACCTCCAGGCGACGCTTCGCTGGGGCTTCGTGAACTCCTGCAACACCTCCTTCACCGGCCTGTTCGACCAGGCCGCCAAGACCCCGGTGTCCCAGGAGTCGACGACCTATTTCGGGCTGAACCAGCCATGGGACCTGGGCCTGGGTGCGACGCTCTACGGCGTCGACGGCGGCTCGGCCAACGTCCCGCCGGCCACCGGCCAGGACTTCGCCGCCGAGCTGTTCGGGCAGGGCGCGATCACCATGTCCCCGCTGAACATGGCCTCGGTCGCCGCGACCGTGGACGCCGGGCAGTTCCACCAGCCGTTCCTGGTCTCCGGCACGACGCCCACCGCGCACGCGCAGCCGCTGGACCGGACCGTCGACGCCGACTTGAAGAGCATGATGCGCGACGTCGTGACCGAGGGGACGGCGCACAAGTCGCTCTCGGCCGTATCCCCGCCGATCAGCGCCAAAACCGGGACGGCGCAGGCCACCGGCGGCGAGGACAGCTGGATGATCGCCTTCCAGGGCGACGTCGCGGTGGCGTGCCTGGTCGAGAACGGCGGCTTCGGCGACGCGGCGGCGGGGCCGGAGATCGCCGCGATGCTCGACACGGTGAACGGGCGCTAGGCGTCGACGGCAGGGGGCTTCGTCGCGTCGGGCGTTCAGCCCCCGTCGTACCGCGTCGGGGGGAACGCGGGACGCTCACCGCGTGGCACGTCCCGATCCGGGAGCAGCTCTCCCTCGGCGACCTCGCGGTCGATCTCGTCCACTCCGTCGGCGTAGGCGACCCGCGGGTCGACGTCGGCCGGAGTCGCGCCCGGGTCGGGTGACAGCCCTGCTTCGGCCCGGTCCGCCTCGGTGCGCTCGGCCAACTCGTCGTCGTCCGGTCGCCTGGGCAGGCCGCCGCCGTGGCCGGTGTCGGGGTCGCCTTCCACGGTCTGGTTCGACTTGTGGTGGCCCATGTCTCCTCCTGGTGACGGCCCCCCTTCCGCACACGTCGTCCCCGGCGCCCAGCCTAGGTCACTCTGACTCGTTCCGCTGGTCGTGGGCCCGTGGCAGGTGGCCCGCGACAGGTGGCCCGCGCAGGTGGACGCTCGGATCGCCGGGCAGTTCGACCCGGCGTAGCCTGGCAGCCCGGGGTGGGGCACCAACCGAGGAGCTGAGAAGGGTGAGCAACAAGAACTCACCGTCGCGCGGTCATCATGGCCTCGGCGCGCGTGGCCAGGGCAAGCTGCTCTACGCGCACACCCAGGTGACACAGTTCGTCCGCCAAGCGAAGGACCAACTGCTGCGCAAGCGGCATCGGCCGCATGACTTCCGGCAGGCCGACGGCCGCTGGACTGGGTGAGGGCTGGTGCCGACACGGGATGCGAGCCGGCGAAACGCCCCGCATGCTGGAACATATGATCACTGTCATCGGTAGTGAGGCTCCCGGGCGCGCTGTGCTGTCAGGGCTGCTCGGTGCCGGAATGTCCCCTGGCCAGGTTCTCGTCGGGGTTCCCGACAAGAACGAGACGATCCCCGACCGTCACGCGGCGGAAGACCTCGCCGGCAGCCTCGGCCTGCGCACCGCCCCCGTGTGGAACTGTGCCGACGCCGACCTGGTGCTGCTCGCGGTCCCGCCGGAGCAGGTGGACCAGGTCGTGCAGCACATCAAGCCGAAGATCGATGCCGGCGGGGTGGTGATCTCCTGCGTCCCCGGCGTGCCGGTCGCCCAGATCGAGGGCAACCTGCCGGGGGAGTCGGCGGTGGTCCAGGTACTGCCGGACGAGGCGGTCATCGCGGGTCGACACGGGACGTGTGTGGTCGCCCCGGGAACGGCTGCCGTCCCGGAGGACGTGGCCCGGGTGAAGGACCTGTTCGCCACTATGGCCGACGTCGTGGATCGCCCCTGAACGCGTTCGTGTCCGGCGGGACGGTGCTCATGTGCCAGCCGTCGCAGCGCGGCCCCACGAGTTCGGCGGGCCAGCCGGCGGTGCGCACGGCGGCGGCATAGACCGCGTCGCCGAAGGTGATGATGGCTTGATGGGGGTCGGCCATCTGGCGCAGAGTCAGCCATGGCAGCAGGACCAGGCCTTCGTCGGGATGCCAGGCCGCTCCCTCGACGCCCCAATCGCACCGCTCCAGCCCTTCCGGTTGCGGCCAGATGTAGGCGTACATCCCCGGCTCGGGCCGGGAGCCGGACCCGAACGCGAACCCGACCGAGACGTACGGCTCCAGTTCGGCATTCTGCTGGAACGCCGGCCGGCCCGGCGTGGGCTCGGTGCGCTCTCCCGGACGCCACCGGGTCGCCGACAAATCGAAGCCGCCCCACATGACGCCGACCCGCGGCCGGTGCCCCAGAAACGGCGCCTGCCAGGCCTCCAGACCTCCGGCGGCCAGGTCGAACGCCCGATGGACGAGCGCGGCGGCCTCGGCGTCCCACCTCCGGTGCTCCTTGTCGTCGGCGAACCGAGGCGCGCAGTCCGCTATCTCGCAGAACAGCGTGCTGGCCGGCGGCGGGACGCCGAGACTGGCCGCGGCCTCCAGGAAAGCCGCGTAGAACCCGGCGACGGTGCCGTCGGCCAGGGGCAGCGTGACTGATCCGCGGTCGGTCTCCAGGACCGCGTCGCCGTCCAGGAGGCGGTAGTGCACAGCGAAAGTCACGCCGTTCTGGCGGAAGGTGGGCGTGCGCAGACCGCGCGGCGTCACCGCGAGCACGATGTTGCCCCACCCGGTCTCGAACGGCGCGTCGAGCGTGTACTTGCTGCCGATCTGGACCAGCCGGTTGAGGTAGGCGGCCATCGGCGCGAGCTGCTCGTGGGGCAGCTCCGGCCAGGCCGGGCCGCCGCGTTCCGAAGTCCTCGGTGCCATGGCAGAAACGTAGCGCCGCAGGTCGGCGACCGCTGTCGATGTGCGCAACCGGGCGATCCGACAGCTGTTCGCCATGGCCGGGCGAATCCTGGATCAGTAGTCTGAATCGCCGGCACGGCGGTTGTGACGGGGCCGGAGCCGTGGAGCGGGGAAACGAGGGGAACCGTGGACAACGGATCGGATGTACTTGCGGAGATCAATGCCGCCTTGCGCGCATTCTGGCGGGGGCGTGAAGCGGGGCTGGTCACGCCCGGACTAGGCGTCTCGGCCGCGGGGACGGCCGCCGAGATCGAGAGCTACGGAGGTGCTGTCACCGTCGCCGTCTCCGGGGTCGATCCGGCGCACGGAGCGCCGCGGGTGCCCCATCTGTGGATCGGGTTGGAGCACGGTCTCGGGCTCGGCAAGGACGTGTTCCATCAGTGGCTGCGCGATCCCGGTGCCGAGTTCGGCCAGTGGCTCGACCGCGCCGACCCCGGTCGTCGGCTGCTGGTCTTCTGTCCTTCCGACGCCGGCGTCTCCGAGCTGTGCGGACGGCCGGCCCATGGCTGGCGTCGCCCCGAGTGGCTGCCGTGGGAGGACAAGGTCCGCGTCGAGACGCTGTGGAGTGCGGTCGGCGTTCCTTCGCCGCCGCACGTCCTCGGGCCGGTCGACGATCCCGCGGTCCGCGGGGCGCTGGGCGCTCTGGACGGCGGTCTCGGTGTCGTCGTGGCCGGGGACTCAAGTCAGGGGGTCCTGGGCGGCGGGCGGGGGCTGAGCTGGGTGCGGACCGCCGAGGCCTTGGACGCGGCGCTCGACGGCCTGCGGGGGACGGTCGAACAGGTCCGGGTCGCGCGGTTCCTGCCCGGGATCCCGTGCAGTGTCATCGGCATCGTGTTCAGCGCAGGCACCGCAGTCTTCGATCCTTTCGAGATCGTGACGCTGTGCGATCTCGACAAGGGGCAGCTCGTGCTGTGCGGGTCCTCGACCCGTTGGCGGCCGGATCCCAAGGCGGCGGAGTTCATCCGCGAGTGCGCCCGGCGGACGGGGGAGCGGCTCGCGGCCGATGTCGGTTTCCGGGGGATGTTCAGCATCGACGGCGTCCTGAACGAGGACGGCTTCTTCGCGACCGAGGTCAATCCCCGGTTCTCCGGCGGCCTCGGGCTGGACCGGGCCGTCCCCGGGCAGACAGAGACGCTCATCCACCGGGCGGTCGTCGAGATGCTGCCCGGGGTCTACGACGCGGACCACGAACGGGTCGAGACGGCGGTCCGGACGGCGATCCGCCGGGCGCCGTCGCACAAGCTCTCCGGACGGCTGTATCTGCGCTCTGTGCGGATTTCCGCAGCAGCGGCCCGGCGGGGGCTCGGCTCCCGAGTTCCCGATCTGCAGGCCGAGTTCGCGCGGAAACCCGACATCCTGCCGGACGGAGTGATCGCGCCGTTCATCGCGCAATGTGCTCGGACACTCGGTCTTGACGCGCTCGTGACCTGCGCTGATGCCGCGCAAAGGATCGAGGCGGGGTGGTGATGGCACCGGAGGGCGGACCGGCCGCGGAGCTGTGCAGAAGGTCTTCCCCGTGGATCAGAGAGCTGATAAGTTGCCCGCAAGGTCGACTTCACGGGGAGGTGACAATATGGAGGCCCAGGTGATCGAGTCCACCACGGTGGACACCGACACGACGCAACCCGAAGCCAAGATGACGCTTGAGGAACTCAAGGCGTGGATTCTGGCGGAGGGCACGGAGGAATTCGAGCTGTTCGCTCGGTGCTGCTGGGGTTAAAGCGGGACCGGAGTGAGTGACCCGGCCGTGGGCGGCGCCGGTGGGGGGGGGGCCCCGCCCGCGCCCTTTTGGGCCCACAACTACCCCCACGGGGCCGGGTCCACAAGCCCCCCCGCGGTGAGCCCGGCGCTCA